>CAZAIE010000566.1:0-5453 GCA_964485035.1 uncultured Myxococcaceae bacterium
GGCCAAGGAGCGGCGGGCCACGGTCGAGGCGGAGATCGAGTTCTTCGGGGCCATGGACGGCGCCAGCAAGTTCGTCCGCGGGGACGCCATCGCCGGCCTCGCCATCACCGGCATCAACATCGTCGGCGGCCTCGTCGCGGGCCTGTTCCGCGACCACCTCTCGCTCGCGCAGGCCGCCGAGACCTACACCCTGCTCACCGTCGGCGACGGGCTGGTCACGCAGATGCCGGCGCTGCTCATCTCCACGGCCGCGGGCATGGTGGTCACCCGCGCGTCCGGCGGCGACCTGGGCACGCAGGTGGGCGGGCAGATCTTCGGGTCGTCCAAGGTGCTGACCAGCACCGCGGGCGTCATGGCCTTCCTGGCGCTGCTCCCCGGCCTGCCCATCCTGGCCTTCGGCCCGCTGGCGGCGGCGCTGTTCCTCCTCTCGCGCCGCGCGAAGACGGCCGAGACCCGGGCCGCGAGCGCGCCTGCGCCCAAGGCCGAGAAGAAGGCCGAGCGCGTCCAGGACCTGCTGCAGCTCGACGCCCTGGCGCTGGACATGGGCTTCGCGCTGCTGCCGCTCATCGACGTGGCCAAGGGCGGCGAGCTGCCCGGCCGCATCACCGCGCTGCGCAAGAAGCTGGCGGAGGAGATGGGCGTGGTGCTGCCGCCGGTGCACCTGCGCGACAACCTGAAGCTGGAGGCGAACGAGTACCGGGTGCTGCTGCGGGGCGTGGAGATCGCCAAGGGGAAGGCGTGGGTGGACCGGGTGATGGCGCTGGACCCCTCGGGGAACAAGCCGGGCATCGCCGGCTTCGAGGCCCGCGAGCCCGCCTTCGGCCTGCCCGCCGTGTGGATCGCCGCGGGCGACCGCCCCAAGGCCGAGCGGCTGGGGCTGACGCTGGTGGACCCGGCCTCAATGCTGACCACGCACCTCTCCGAGCTCCTGCGCCGCAACGCCTACGAGTTCGTGGGCCGCCAGGAGGTCCAGGAGCTGCTCGCGGTGACCGGCAAGGAGACCCCCAAGCTGGTCGAGGACGTGGTGCCGGGCACGGTCACCCTGGGCCAGCTGGTCCAGGTGGTGCGTGGGCTCCTGCGCGAGGGCGTGAGCGTGCGCGACCTGCGCAGCGTCCTCGAGGCGGTGGCCGACGCGGCGCCCAAGAGCAAGGACACGGTCTTCCTGGTGGAGCAGGCCCGGCGCAGGCTGGCCCGGCAGATCACCAGCCGCATCTGCGACGAGAACGGCACCGTGCGCGCGCTCACGCTCGACCGCCCCACCGAGGACCTCTTGCGCTCCACGGTGGGGAACTCCGACGGGGAATTGGCGCTCGCCCCCGACGTGGAGACGGCGCGCCGGTTGATTGGCGCACTGGAGGCCCGCGCGGCCTCGCTGGCGGCCGAGGGGCGTCCCGCGGTGGTCCTGGCCCCGCCGGACCTGCGCAAGCCCTTGTTCGACTTCGCTTCCCGCTTCGTCCCCGACCTCTGGGTCATCTCCGCTCGGGAGCTGGTCCCGGGCACGGCAGTGGAGCCGGCGGGGTTGGTCCAGCTTTCGCAGTCTGTGGCGTGAGTGACCTGAAAGGGAGACGCCGATGCACGCCACCGTCCGCACCTTCCGCGCCCCAGACGCCGCCTCCGCCCTGAACGCGGTGAAGGACTCGCTGGGCCCCGAGGCGGTGATCCTCGGCACCCGCGAGGTCGGTGGCGGCCTCTTCCGCCGTCCCGAGGTCGAGATCACCGCGGCGCTCTCGGTGGAGCCGGCGCCGGAGAAGGCCCCGGCCCCCAAGCCCGAGGAGCCCAAGGATTCCGAGCCCGCGCCCCGCCGCGGGCTGCGCGCCTACACCCCGCGCGACGATCGCGGCGAGCGCAACGACGACAACCTCCCCGAGCCGCGGCGCAGCCCCCAGGCCCCGCACCTCGTCGACGCCTCGTTCGCAGCGGACCTGGGCGCACTGAAGCGGGAGCTGGACGAGGCGCGGCGCGAGATGCGGGTGGTCTGCCTGCGCTCCCGCGCCGAGCGCGACCTGGACCTGAACCCCGCGGCCGCTGAGGTCTTCGGGCGGCTGGTGAACCAGGGCGTGGAGGAAGGGCTGGCCGAGGAGATGGTGCGGCAGGCGCTGTTCGACGGCGCCCGCCCGCAGACGCTGCTCTCGGGCGTGCGCGACCTGGTCGCCGGGCGCCTCATCCCCGGCCGCGCGCCGTGGAAGCCGGACTCGAGGCGGGTGCTGGCGCTGGTGGGGCCGACGGGCGTGGGCAAGACGACCACCGTCGCCAAGATCGCTGCCAAGGCCATCGTCGAGAGCCGCCTCAAGGTCTCGCTCATCACCGTGGACACCTACCGCATCGGCGCGAGCGAGCAGATCGCCCGGTACGGCTCGATCATGCGGGTGCCGACCTTCGTCGCCCGCGACCGCGACGAGCTGGCGGTGGCCATGGAGAAGTCGAAGGACGCGGACCTGGTGCTCATCGACACTGCGGGGCGGGCGGTGAGCGAGGCGGTGGCCCGCCAGGCCGAGCTGCTCCGCACGGTGCCCGGGGTGCAGCTCTTCCTGGTGCTGAGCGCCGCCACCGGCCCGCGTGAGCTGGCCGCCGCCGCCGACCGCTACCGCCGGCTCGCGCCGGAGCGGGTGATCTTCTCGAAGGTGGACGAGGCCGTGGCGCCGGGGAGCGTGCTCTCCGCGGCCGTCCGCATCAACCGCCCGGTGGCGTGCATCGCCGACGGGCAGCGTGTTCCCGAAGACCTCCACGCGGTGACCAGCGACGAGCTGACCGGGCTCGTGCTGGGCGCGTGGGACCCCGCCGTCGGACAGACGGCCAGGAGGAGCTAACCGTGGACCAGGCCGAGAACCTGCGGACCGTGATCACCCGGAAGCCCACGCAGCTGCGCGTCATCGCCGTCACCAGCGGCAAGGGCGGGGTCGGCAAGACCAACGTCGCCGCGAACCTGGCGGTGCTCGCCGCCAAGGCTGGCCGGCGGGTGCTGGTGCTGGACGCCGACCTGGGGCTCGCCAACGTGGAGATCATCTACGGGCTCAAGCCGCGCTACCACATCGGCCACCTCCTGGAGGCCTCCGCGCCCATCGAGGACGTGCTGGCCACCGGCCCCCACGGGGTTCGCGTGCTGCCCGCGGGCTCGGGCATCCAGACGCTCACGCACCTGGACGACGCGCAGAAGCTGCGGCTGCTGACCGCGCTCGACTACATCGAGGACGCCTTCGACGTGGTGATGGTCGACACCAGCGCGGGCATCGGGGACAACGTGCTGTTCTTCGTGGGCGGCGCCCAGGAGGCGCTGCTGGTGGTCACGGTCGAGCCCACCTCGCTCACCGACGCCTACGCCGCGGTGAAGGTGCTGAGCCAGCAGGCGGGGGTCCGGTACTTCAACGTCATCGTCAACACCGCGCCCACCGAGACCGCGGCCCGCGAGATCTTCGAGACGCTGACCTCGGTCACCAGCCGCTTCCTGAACGCCCGCGTGAAGTACCTGGGCTTTCTGCCCCGGGACGAGAACATGCACCGGGCGATCATGGCGCAGCGGCCGCTGGTCGATGCCTTCCCTCAGTCCCCGTCCAGCCGCGCCCTCGCCGGACTGGCGGACAAGCTCTTCAACGAGCCCGCGCCGGGCCCGCTGGACGGAGGGATGAAGTTCCTCTGGCAGCGGCTCCTGCGCGAGTCGAGCCCTGGGTGACGTCATGCACCGCGCCTACGCCCTCTACGCATCCACCGGCGGCGACGAGGCCGCGCTGATCACCCGGTACGGGACGCTCATCGACCGCATCGCGCGGCGGCTCTCGCTGCGCGTGGGCATGCCCGCGGCCTTCGACGACCTCTGGAGCGCGGGGGCGCTCGGGCTTCTGGACGCGGCGAAGCGCTTCGACGCCGCGCGCGACGTCCGCTTCGAGAGCTTCGCCGAGCACCGCATCCGCGGGGCCATGCTCGACGAACTGCGGCGGATGGACCACCTGCCCCGCAGGCTCCGGGCCCAGACCGACAAGGTGAACAAGGCCCGCCAGAAGCTCTCGCACCAGCTCGGCCACGAGCCGTCCACCGAGGAGATCGCCGGGGAGCTGGGCATGGACCTGGGGGAGCTGGGGGAGCTGGAGATGCTCTGCATGCCCAGCCTGCCGCTCGCGCCCAACCTCGCCAACCAGTCCGAGGACGTGCCGCAGGACGAGCAGATGGACCGCGCCCAGCGCACCACCATGCTGGAGCAGGCCATCACCTCGCTGTCCCCGCGGCTGCAGACGCTGCTCTCGCTGCACTACGTCGAGGGGCTGACCTACCGGGAGATCGCCGAGGTGCTGGAGGTGAGCGAGCCGCGCATCTGCCAGCTCCACGCCGAGGCGGTGACCAAGATCCGCGCGGCGCTGGCCGAGGCCCAGGGCGAGCAGATCCCCGAGCCGCCGCCCTCTCCCAAGGCCAGGCGCGGGAAGAAGAAGGACGCCGAGGAGCCGTAGCGCCTACCGGGGCCGCAGCTCGAACCCCACGAGCTGCATCGCCGCGTCGTCCTGCGCCTCGGCGAGCAGCCCCTCGGGCGCCTGCTTCCACAGGTCCAGGGTCAGGGGCGCCAGCACCAGCCCGTCCCCGTCCGAGGTCAGCAGGCCTCCCTCGACGAAGGCCGCAGCCCGGGCCTCGCCCGCAAGGTCGATGACCTGCAGCAGCCGCCCCGTCGCGACCTCCCAGATCCGCGTGGTGGTGTCGGTCGCCCCAGCGGACACCAGCAGCCTGCCGTCGGCCGAGAAGCTCAGCGCGCGCGGGGCGTCGTGGTGGCCCTGCAGCACGCGGCGGACCTCGCCGGTGGCGGCGTCGAGGAGGCTGATGGCCCAGGACTGGTCCGCCGCCGCCAGCAGCGTCCCGTCCGGCGAGAAGGCGAGCGCCCGCACCCGCTCGGGGAAGGTGAGGCTCCTGCGCAGCGTGCCGTCCCCGGGGTTCCACAGCTTCACAGTCTTGTCCCGGCCGCCGCTCGCCAGCGTCCCGCCGTCCGCGGTCGCCGCCAGCGCGGTCACCGCCTCGGCGTGGGCCGGGAGCGTGGTCACGCCCCCCGTCCGGAACAGCCGCACCTGCCCCTTGGCGTCACCCGCGGCGAGCCAGTCCCCTCGGGCGACGAGCGAGCTGACGCGCCCCGGCGCGTCGGGGCCCGCGAGCACCTGCTCCTGCTCGCCGTGCCAGCGCTTCACCGTCCCGTCCCGCGCGGCGCTGGCGAGGTCGCCATCGGGGAGCAGCGCCACGGCGCTGAGGTCGGCGTCGTGCGCGGTCCACGCCCGGACCAGCGTGCGCCGGGTCAGGTCCCACAGCTGCAGCGAGCGGTCGCGCCCGGCGCTGAGCGCCCGGCGTCCGTCCGTGGCGAGCCCGGTGATCGCCCCCTCGTGGCCGCCGAGGCGGACCATGGGCGTCGTGGCCGAGAAGCTCCACAGGTGCACGCGGCGATCGAGCCCGGAGGTGGTCAGGGCGCTGCCGTCGGGGGAGAGCGCCAC
>CAZAIE010000567.1:0-5443 GCA_964485035.1 uncultured Myxococcaceae bacterium
GTGGGACTGGAGCTGGGGCTCTTCGAACTCAAGGGGAGCAGGGTGCGGCTGGTGCCGACGGGAAAAGGCTTCCTCATCGCCTTCGACGTAGGGGTGAAGGCGGGCCAGACCGACCTCTACGTGCGGCGCATCGTCTGCGAGTGACCATGGGCAACCTCGACCGGTACCGCAAGCACCAGCGCGCGGAGCAGAACAAGGGCAAGCCCCTGGGCGGCGGGCTGGACGAGCAGCCCATCCCCCGGCACGGCGCCGCCGCGGTGCTGGACCTGGGCATCACCAAGCCCTTCGAGCAGGGAGGCAGGCGCGGGCTCCGGGTGCACTACCGGCTGCGCGCGGAGCGGCTGGGCGGGTGTCGGTTGATCCTCCAGTGCACCCTGCACGAGCGCGAGCGCGGGCCGCTGAAGAGCCGGGCCCCGGGCTTTGCCGACTCGCTGGGCGCCCTGGAGGTCTTCGAGATCTTCACTCCCGCCGACGACGAGGCCACGGAGACCGAGCGCGCGGCCTTCGTGCCCTTCGAGGTGATCGAAGTGGAGCGGGAGGGGACGCTGGACTGCTTCGCGAGGGTCCGCGTGCTCGACGCCGAGCGCGGGTCGATCGCCGAGGACGACTTCCCCTTCCGCATCGAGGCCGGCTGAAGCCTCCCCCGCGGGTGTGCGGAGTTCTGGCCCCGCGCGGCGATCTGGACGAGAATCCCGCGCCTTTGCGGCCCAGGGGCCGCACCCCGGAGGAGGGTTGCATGCGCACGTCGTCGCTGCTGGTTGCCGGAGTCCTGTGCACCGCGCTGTTCGCGTCGGGGGAGGCCTGGGCGCAGAAGGGGCGCGGCGAGGGCGGCCTGCAGCTGCGCTCGGGGACCAAGCAGCTCGGCGGGCAGCTGTCGTTCTCGACGTCGGCGGGCATCCCTCTGGAGTCGGGCAACCCCACCACCAGCTACCAGCTCAACATCGCGCCCACCTTCGGCATCTTCGCCGCGCGCAACTTCGAGCTCCAGGTGGGGATGAACTACTCCATGTCCTTCGGGGACAACTCCGAGTACTCGAGCAAGCTGCTGGGCGTCGATTTGGGCGGACGCTACTGCATCGACGCGTACCTCTTCTTCGTCTACCTGGGCCTGAACTTCGGGCTCGACCTCGTCTTCCCACCGGAGTCCACCTCCGGCGTCTCCCAGACCAACATCCTCTTCTCCTGGGGCGTGCCCATCGGCCTGCTCCTGCCCTTCAACCGCTGGGTCGCGCTCGACGTCGGCCTGCGCATCAACTTCAGCAAGAACATCACCGACGGCGCGCCGAACCGCCTCTCGGTCGCGGTGCCCGTGGGCTACATGGGCGTCCAGGCGTTCTTCTAGCCGCCGCGAGTCGACACCCCAACCGAGGTCCATCCCATGAACGAGAACGACGACGCCCCCATCGACCCCGAGGCCCCTGACGCGCCCGCCGCCGAGGGAGAGGAGAACCTTCCCCCCTACGTGATCGAGGCCGCCCGCTCGAGCCGCTCGAAGTGCAAGACCTGCCGCCGGGCCATCGAGAAGGGCCTCTTGCGCATCGGCGTGCTGGTCGAGGGCGGCTTCTACGGCCCCGGCTACATGTGGCACCACCTGACCTGCGCCGCGAAGCGTCACCTGGACCAGGTGGAGGAGGCCTACGAGGCCGAGGCCTGGAAGAACGCCGCCGAGGTGCCCGCGAAGGTTCCCAGCATCGAGTCGCTGCGCGCCGAGCACGAGAAGGCCGAGGAGAAGAAGGCCCAGAGGAAGGAGTTCCCCTACGCCGAGCCGGACCCTTCGGGCCGCGCCCGCTGCAAGCAGTGCAACGAGCCGATCGAGAAGGGCGCGCTGCGGGTGATGCTGGCCAAGGAGGTCACCTTCGGCAGCCAGACCCGCACCAACCCCATGTCGGTCCACCCCAAGTGCGTGGCCGCGGCGCTGCAGCAGCCGGACGTGGCCACCGAGGCCGACGGGCTGCGCGAGGCGCTCGCTGCCCACAGCGGGCTCGAGCCCAAGCAGATCGACGAGATCATGGCGGCCATCGGGCCGCTGCCTGCCGCGAAGTAGTCCCACGCAGGAAGAGCCGAGCGTTCGGGGCTCGGCGGCCAAGATCCGCCAGCCCATCCAGTCGACCGCCCGCTCATTGGCGTCTGCTCAGGTCGCCCCGGCCGAGAGCAGGAACGGCGCGTACTTCTGGTCCTCGCCGCGGATGTGGTCCACGAGCCAGCGACGCAGCAGCGTCTGCGCCTCCAGCGCCACCACCGAGCGGTTGGCGTGCGGACGAGAGGCCAGGGCGCGCACCTGGGAGGCGAAGGCGGCGTGCGTCTCGGCGTGCGCCCGCAGTCCGGGGAAGCCGTGGCGGCGCATCAGCTCCTCCTCGTACTTGAAGTGGACCTGCGTGTAGCGCAGCAGCTCCGTCAGCACCGGGCCGATGGCGTCGGCGCCGTGCCCGGCCGAGAGCGCATCGTGCAGCTCGTTGATGAGCTCCAGCAGCCGCTGGTGCTGCCGGTCGACAGAGGGGATGCCCACGCTGAGCTTGGCTTCCCACTTGAGTAGCGGCATGCCGGCCTCCGGGATACGGCGATGGGTAACGCAGGGAGGCACACTGCGCTGCGCCGCGTGGCGCACCCAGCGCCATCGCCCAGGGCAAGAGCCGGCTCGAGGCCGGGGGGGCAGGCTCCGCGCCGGGGTTGCGCCCTACCGACGCGAGTTGGCGAGGACCGCGGCCACTCCCGGCAGTTCCCCGAACCCCGCGCGGCTGCTCCCGCCCAGACGAGCGCGCGAGGCAGGAGGTGGACCTCCGGCACCGGCATCACCTCGGCCCGGTCTTCGAGGCAGAGGGCAAGGCTTCTCTATGGGCACGTCCTGGCGGCTGCCGGAGAACAGGCAGGGCTCCACGTCACATCTCCCCAGAAATCGGTTCCAGATGCAGGGGTCGTGGTGGACCAGGTGAGGCTCGGCGCGGTGACCTTGGCGCCTCCTCCGACCTTGATCCCATGGATGTCGCTGTAGCAGGACACCTCGCTGCCGGTGGCGCAGGTGCCGCCCGGGTTCAGGTTCGCGGTCCAGGCGTCAACGCTCTGGACCGTGACCTGCGAGACCTTGTTGGCCGTGAACACGTTCCTCGCGAATCCTGTGAGGTTGGTGTTGGCTTCGATGACGAGCCCTCCCGCCGACGCCGATGTTGATGCGGCGGCAGCGTTCTCGGCCACGAGGGTGTCGGTGAGCCCCAGAGAGGCTTTGGACGCCGATGGAGCCACTGCGATGCCGCTCAGGTGGTTCTTGGTGACCCTGCAGTGGTCCAGGGTGGCGACAGCTCCGTTGGAGAGGGAGACGCCGGTCCCCGTGTTCTGCGTGATCTCCACGTGCGTCAGGGAAATCGCGCCCGCGGATGCCAGCACTCCGCCGATGTTCGAGGCCACCACGATCGGCGCCGTCGCAGTGCCGACCAACTGCAAGGAGCCGCCCTTCAGCGCAATGCCAACCTTGCCGTTGTGGGCGCAGCTTGAGCCAGCAGCCAGGGTGAGCTGCCCATCGGTCATCTCCACCCCCGAGCCCTGGTTGTCCGAGAGTTCGCCGGTGACCGTTGCGTTGCCGGCGCTGACGAGCACGCCCGGCCCAGTGCCAGCTTTTGCGGCGAACCGGTCGAGCTTGGCGGTGCCGCCCGAACAGCGCAAACCGGCGGTGGCCGAGCTGGATGCCGTCACTTCGCCCGGGGCTGTCACCGTGCCAGCCTGGACTAGAAGCCCCGTGCCGTTCTTGTCGAGCTGGACCGCGTCGAGCACGGAGCTTCCCGTCGACGTGAAGCTCAGGCCGGTCTGGCAGTTCTGGACGGTCACGGACGCGATCGAGGCATGGCAGGTGTCCGCGACCGCAACGCCCGCCTCGGAGCCCTTGCCGACCACCACCAGGTGCTTCAACACCACCAGGTTCTCCACCGCTGCGGTTCCGGTGGTGCACCGGGCGATCGGGGAAGGGGAGGGCTGCAGGGCCCTCAGCGCGAAGCCCCGGACCTCTGCTCCTGCGCCCAGCTCGAGGAGAGTGCCCTGGCCCGCGAGTACGTAGCCGCGCGGATCGCAAGCGGCACCGGCGGGACACTCCGCCGTCGTCAGCACCGTTCGAGAAGGGACCGCCACCGGCCAGGTCTCCTGGTCCAGCAGGACGGTCTGCTGGACACCCTTGGCCCTCCAGACCACTCCAGCGTCGGTGACCTCGTCATCGACGAGCGTTGGCCAGGTCACGGCCGCCGAGCCGGTGGTGCCCGCCTTCGTCGCTTCGTAGAAGAGGCCGTTGAGATCCGGCGGTGTCACCCGGTCGCCCAGCGCGTACGCAGTCTTCGGCTTCCAAGCTGGGTGGACTCCGCTCGCCCCAACGACCCGGATCTCCTTGGCGCCGACCTCTGGCCGCGTCGCATCGCCGATGCGCTTGAACCGGCAACCAGCCGGACTCTCGGCACCCGAGGGCGCCGGCGACTCGGCAGAGGCAACCGGGTCCACGTAGACAATGGCTCCAGTGGGCGCTGGACACACGCAAGCCGACTTCCCGCTCGAGGTTGCGCACGTCAGCCCTTGGGCGGCGCAGTCGGTCTTCGCAACCATGCTTCCGCACTTGCTGTCTGGCCTCAGCTTGCAGGTCATGAGGGTCCCGTCCGCTCGGCACTTCGTCTCTCCCTCCTTGCAGTCACCGGCGGCACAGGCGCAGTCCGTTGCTCCAGCAGGGCACCCGGGCGACGTCTCGGGACAGCTCGCCAGGGTGAGCTCGAGGCACCCGTTGACCAGGCGGCACGATCCCAGCTGATTCTCGGTGCAGAGAGTCTCGCCATCCTGCGTGCACAGGGGCGAGGACACGCATCCAGCATCGGAACCGCCAGCATCTCCGAGCCCACCGTCCGTGGCCGCGCCTGCGTCGGTCCGGGGGCCAATCACGCAGGTTCCCTCGCCCGATCCGCTGGGGAGGCTACACGTCTGGTCCTTCGGGCAGTTCTCGTTCGAGACGCAGGGCGCGCCGTCCAGGGGGACACTGCAGCCCACGAAGACGAAGGCGAGAAGGAGGAGGGGTCGATGGTTCATGGCGCCGCGCGGGTAAGGGTGATGGAGAGCGAGTCTTCCGGCAGGTCGTTGACGCTGGCCGAGACAGGGGGGCCGAACAGCTCGTCAGGGGGCCCCGGGTACTGCACGGTGAGGTTTGGCTGACCGCCTGGAGCGAGCACCGTGAGGACCTTGGCGCTGGCCGCCTCAAACACCCGAGCCAGCACCTCCAACGATGCCAGGTCATGGACTCCTGCTGGTTTGTGCAATGCGAGGAGCAAGGGAAGGATGGGCATGGCGAGTTCTTTCTCGGACCGCCTGACTTATCCCGTTTCACGAACACGGTGAAGTGCTCAACTCGTTCTGTCTGATCACGGGCGCCGCGCGGCCGGAGACGGGAAAGCCAGGTGTCCTGGCCGGGGGGACGGCTGATCCTCTC
>CAZAIE010000568.1:0-5438 GCA_964485035.1 uncultured Myxococcaceae bacterium
GCCGCAGGCTCCGGCTGGGCCGCCCCCTCCGCCGATGAACCTCTCGATGCTGAAGGCGATGCGCATCACCGAGCTCGCGCAGCTGGCCCAGGACCTCAAGGTCGAGGGATGGGGCGGGATGCGCAAGCAGGACCTCATCTTCGAGATCCTCAAGGCCACCTCCGACCGCCGCGGCGAGATCTTCGGCGAGGGGACCCTGGAGATCCTCTCGGACAACTTCGGCTTCCTGCGCAGCCCCGACTTCAGCTACCTGCCCGGGCCCGACGACATCTACATCTCGCCCTCGCAGATCCGCCGCTTCGCGCTGCGCACCGGCGACACGGTGAAGGGCACCATCCGCCAGCCGCAGAGCAAGGAGAACGAGCGCTACTTCGCGCTGCTGCGGGTGGAGAGCGTGAACTACGGCCCGCCCGAGGAGAACCACAACAAGATCCTCTTCGACGCGCTCACCCCGCTCTACCCGACGCGCCGGCTCAACCTCGAGCACGACGCGACGGAGATGACCACGCGCATCATCGACCTGCTCACCCCCATCGGGAAGGGCCAGCGCTGCCTCATCGTCGCACCGCCGCGCGCGGGCAAGACGGTGCTCCTGCAGAACATCGCCCACGCCATCACCGCCAACCACCCCGAGGTCATCCTCATCGTGCTGCTCATCGACGAGCGGCCCGAGGAGGTGACCGACATGGAGCGCTCGGTGAAGGGCGAGGTGGTCAGCTCCACCTTCGACGAGCCGGCCACGCGCCACGTGCAGGTCGCCGAGATGGTGATCGAGAAGGCCAAGCGCCTGGTCGAGCACAAGAAGGACGTGGTGATCCTGCTGGACTCCATCACCCGCCTGGCGCGCGCCTACAACACCGTGGTCCCGCCCTCCGGGAAGATCCTCTCGGGCGGCGTGGACTCCAACGCCCTGCACAAGCCCAAGCGCTTCTTCGGCGCCGCGCGCAACATCGAGGAGGGCGGCTCTCTGACCATCATCGGCACCGCGCTCGTCGACACCGGCAGCCGCATGGACGAGGTGATCTTCGAGGAGTTCAAGGGCACCGGCAACTCGGAGATCGTCCTCGACCGCAAGCTCATGGAGAAGCGCATCTTCCCCTGCCTGGACATCAACAAGTCCGGCACGCGCAAGGAAGAGCTGATCATGGACGACTTCACCTACAACCGGGTGTGGGTCCTGCGCCAGGTGCTGCACCCCCTCAACCCCATCGACTCCATCAGCATGCTGCTGGAGAAGATGAAGGGCACGAAGTCGAACCGCGACTTCCTGGACCAGATGAGCCGCGCCTAGCGCGCAGGGGGTGCGGGCGTGGGCATCTACACCAAGACCGGCGACCGCGGGGAGACGGGCCTGCTCTGCGGCCGCCGGGTGGGCAAGGACGACGCCCGCATCTCCGCGTACGGCGACCTGGACGAGCTCTCGGCCTTCCTCGGCGCCGCTCGCGCCGCCCGCCCCGAGGCGCGCATCGCCGCGGCCGTGGAGCGCGTCCAGCACCAGCTCTTCTCTGCGTGCGCACAGCTCTCGGCAGCGGAGGCGGCCGACAAGCCCAACGTCCCCCGCGTGGACCCGAATTGGACCCGCACGCTCGAGCTGGAGATCGACGCGGCGGACGCGGAGCTCCCCCCGCTCAAGAACTTCGTGCTCTCCGGCGGGACCCCTGCGGCGTCGATGCTCCACGTGGCCCGCACCGTGTGTCGCCGCGCCGAGCGCGAGCTGGTGGCGCTGCGCCGGGCCGAGCCGGTGGACGAGACGCTGATGATCTACGTGAACCGGCTCTCGGACTGGCTGTTCACCATGGCCCGGCTCGAGAACCACCGCGCCGGGCTCCCCGACCCGATCTGGACGAAGGGCTGAGGCCCGTCCACCCGCCGACAGCTCCCCGCGCATCCTTCGTGCCCACGGGCTTCGGAGCCGCCTCTCCTTGGTAGAGTGGCGCCCATGCGAAACCCGAACCCGGTCCCGATCGCCGCGCTCGTCTGCGCGCTGCTGTGCGCCTCCCCCTCCCTCGCCGCCGCGCCTCCCAAGGCCTCCTTCTCGGAGGTGGAGCGACTGGTCGGTGAGCAGAAGTTCGAGGAGGCCGCCCAGCAGGCGGTGCTCCTGCGGGACGCCGCCCGCGCCGCCGGGAACGAGGCGGAGTGGACCCGCGCGCTGATCAAGGAAGCGCAGCTGCGCACCGCCCTGCACGGCTACGAGACCGCGGTGCGCCTGCTCAAGGACGCGCCCTGGCCCGCGGGACCCCAGCAGCGCGCGGTGCTGGACCTCTACTACGCGCGCCAGCTGGTGACCTACTCGCAGGCCTACTCCTGGGAGATCGGCCAGCGCGAGCGGGTGGACACCAAGGGCGTGGTGGACCTCAAGGCCTGGACCCGCGACCAGCTCTTCGCCGAGGCGCAGCGGGCGTACCAGGAGGTTTGGACCCACCGCGAGGAGCTGGGCAAGGAGCCGGTGAAGGCGCTGGCCGAGTACCTCGAGCCCAACACCTTCCCCGCCGGCATCCGACCCACGCTGCGCGACGCGGTGAGCTACCTGCGCGTGGAGCTGCTCGCGGACACCACCGGCTGGCGCCCGGAGCAGTCGAACGAGGTCTACCAACTCGACCGCGCCGCGCTGGTGAAGGGCGACCCCACGGCCTCGGCGAAGCTCGCCCTCGACGACCCCGCGGTCCACCCGCTCCTCAAGATCGGCGCGGTGCTCGACGACCTCGGGGCGTGGCACGAGGCCGCCGGCCGGCGCGAGGCGGTTCTGGAGGCCCGGCTGGAGCGAGCGCGCCGCCTGCACTCCGCCTTCGCCGAGGCCGAGGACAAGGCGCTGGTCCGCGCCGACCTGGAGAAGCGCCTCACCGCGTTCGCCGACGTCCCCTGGTGGTCGATGGGCGTGGCCACGCTCGCGGAGTTCGTGCTCGCAAGCGACATGAAGGGCGCCCCGGTGCGGGCCCGCGCGCTGGCGCTGGAGGGGCAGCGCCGGTTCCCGCAGAGCCCAGGCGGCCAGCGCTGCCTGCACCTGGTCAAGCGCATCGAGCAGCCGGAGTACCAGCTGGAGGCGATGGGCGCTGACTCCCCAGGCAAGCGCTCGCTGGCCATCCGCCACAAGAACCTGCCCGCGGTCTACTTCCGCGCCTTCCCCTACGACCTGGAGCGGCGCATCGGCCAGGCGCGCAACTACAACCTGCTGCCCAACGGCGACGAGATGGAGGCGGTGCTGCGCTCGCAGAAGCCGGCGGCGGAGTGGAAGGCCGACCTGCCCTCGACCCCGGACTTCCTCTCGCACCGCACCTACTCGACGCCGCCGCTCACCGCGGTGCCCAAGGGCAGCTACCTCGTCGTCGCCAGCGCCCGCCGCGACTTCGCCCGGCAGGACAACCAGCTCTTCGGGGTCGTCCTCTCGCTCACCGACCTGACGCTGGTGGACCGGATGCTGCCCGGCGAGGTGGAGGTCACGGTCCTCTCCGGCGAGCTGGGGATGCCGGTCCCCGACACCACCGTCACCCTGTACTCGTACAACTGGAACCGGGGGCACCACGCGCTGGAGTCGCGCAAGACGGGCGCAGAGGGCACGGTCCGCTTCAAGCGTCCCGCGGACTCCGGCTCGTACTTCCTCTTCGCGCGGCGCGGCGCCGACGTGGCGCTGGCCCCGGACTACCTCTACTTCCCCTGGGAGGGGAAGCCCGGGGAGACCACCTCCACGCTGGTGTACACCGACCGCAGCGTCTACCGGCCGAACCAGAAGGTGTTCTTCAAAGCAGTGGCCTACCGCGGCCGGGGCGACCTCGCGCGCTGGGGCACCCTGCCCAAGCAGTCGCTCACAGTGTCCCTCCGGGACGCCAACTGGCAGGTGGTGGAGACCCGGTCGCTGGTCACCAACGAGTTCGGCTCCGCGGCCGGCGAGTTCCTCGTCCCCGCGGGCCGGATGCTGGGCCGCTGGTCGGTGCAGAGCTCGCTGGGCGGCGAGGGGGCGATCCGCGTGGAGGAGTACAAGCGCCCCACCTTCGAGGTGAAGTTCAAGGAGGCCGAGGCGGCGCTGCGGCTCAACCGCGAGGCCACCCTCTCCGGCGAGGCCCGCTACTACTTCGGGCTGCCGGTCGCGAGCGGCAGCGCGCGCTGGAAGGTGAGCCGCACGCCCGTGTACCCGTGGTGGTGGGGCTGGTGGGGCGGCTTCAGCGGCGGCGCGCGCACGCAGATCATCGCGTCCGGCGTCTCGCCCGTCGCCGCGGACGGCACCTTCAAGCTCGCCTTCGTGCCGCAAGCCGACGAGCGCGCCGGCCGGGAGATCAGCTACCGGTACCAGGCGAGCGTGGACTTGACCGACGAGGGCGGCGAGACCCGCTCCGCGGAGCGCGGGTTCCGGCTCGGCTTCGTGGCGGTGGAGGCGAGCATCGAGGCCGAGGGCGGCTTCTTCCGCGCCGGCTCCCCGGCGAAGCTCGCGCTGCGCCGCACCGACCTCGACGGCACCGCGCGGCCGGGCAAGGGGAAGTGGCGCGTCGTCGCCCTCAAGCAGCCCGCGAAGACGCTCACCCCGGCCGAGCAGCCGCTGCCCCGGCCTCCCGCCGGCCAGGGCCCCGAGCTGCAGACCGCGGGCGACGAGGTGCGGCCCCGCCACGCTCCTGGCTACTCGGTGGAGCAGCTGCTGCGCGCCTGGTCGGACGGGGCGCAGGTGGCGCAGGGCGAGGCGGCGCACGACGCCCAGGGCCGCGCCCAGGTGACGCTCCCCGAGCTCGCCGCCGGCGCCTACCGCCTGCGCTACGAGACCGTCGACGACTTCGGCGCGAAGTTCGAGACCTTCAAGGAGTTCGTGGTCGCGGCTGACCAGACGCCGCTGGCGCTGCCGGCGGTGGTCCTCGCGGAGAGCGCCTCGGTCCCGGTGGGCGGGAAGGCGCGCTTCCTCGTCCACTCGGGGCTCGGAAACCAGCTCCTCGCCTTCGAGGTGTACCAGCAGACCCGCCGGCTGGAGCAGCGGCTGCTGGTCTCGGGCCGTGATCCTGCGGTGGTCGAGGTGCCGGTGACCGAGGCCCTGCGCGGCGGCTTCTCGGTCCAGGTGGTGGGGGTGCGCGACCACCAGGCCATGACCTTCCAGCACGCGATTTTCGTGCCCTGGGACGACCGGGAGCTGAAGGTGGAGTTCGCGACCTTCCGCGACCGCATCCAGCCCGGCGCCAAGGAGACCCTGCGCGTGACCGTGAAGGCCCCCGCCGGCAGGCTCGAGGCGGGGATGGCGGAGCTGGTCGCGTACATGTACGACCGCAGCCTCGACCTCTTCGCGCCGCACACCCCGCCCTCGGCGCTGGGGCTCTACCCCAACCGCGCCTGGGGCGCCCAGCTGCGCAACAACGTGGACCCGGGCCGGGTCCAGGGCCTGCCCGACTCGGGCTTCGCCCCCCTGCCCCACTACCCGACGTTCAACGCCGACCGCCTGAAGTTCTACGACTCGTACGGCGTGGGAG
>CAZAIE010000569.1:0-5437 GCA_964485035.1 uncultured Myxococcaceae bacterium
GGTCGGCACGACGCCCGCGGCGCGGGCCCGTTCCAGTACGTCTCGCTCTGGACCCTGCTGCGCAGCGAGGCCACGGTGACCCTCGCCGGGAACCCGCTGGGCGACGACCAGCGCTTCCGGGTGGACGAGCGCACGCGGCTCACGGGCGACGCGGTGCAGCTCGGTTCAGGGAAGCGGGTGTCGGGCGTCGCGGACTACTCGGCCGACCCGGGGCGGATCCTCGAGCTGCGGGTCGTGGAGGACGGCGGCGGGGAGCCGGAGTTCGAGCTCCTGGACGAGTCGCACCTGCGCTTCTCCACCACGCTGGGGACGCACCAGGCCGCGACCGCGGATCTGGGGCTGCTTGCCGGCAAGCACGTGCTGGTCGGCTCCACCGCGCTTGCGGCGGCGGACATGCGCAACGGGCCGCTGGGGGCTCTGCCCGGGGTCGAGCACCACGCGACGATGCTGGCCAACATCCTCCACGACGACTTCTTCCGGCAGGTCGGAGGCGTGACGGGGGCGCTGGTCGCGCTCGGGGCGGCGCTGCTCGCGGCAGCCATTGGCGTGGCGGCGTCGCCGGGATTGGGGCTGGGGCTCTTGGGGCTGCTCTGGCTCGCGCTGTTCACGCTCGGCTACCTGCTCTTCGTGGCCGGGGTGCACCTCCCGCTGGTGGGGCCGCTGGCGGCGGCATCGGGCGCGCACCTGTGGGCCATGGCGCTGGGGGCGCGGGCGACGCGGCGGGCGCAGGCGCGGGCCGAGGGCGAGCGCGAGTTCGTGCGCCGCACCTTCGGCCGCTACCTCACCGAGCAGGTGGTGGAGCAGCTCCTGGGCTCCCCGGAGGGCCTGCGGCTGGGCGGTCGGCGCAGCTTCGTGACCATCCTCATGACCGACCTGCGCGGCTTCACCAGCATGTGCGGGGCGATGGAGCCGGAGGCGGTGGTGCGGCTCCTGAACCACTACCTGGAGGCGATGACCCGCATCATCAACCGCTACGGCGGGACCATCGACGAGTTCATCGGCGACGCCATCCTGGTGGTGTTCGGGGCGCCGGTGCCTCTGCCGCAGGCGGAGCTGCGGGCGGCGGCGTGCGCCATCGAGATGCTCAACGAGATGCCGGCGGTGAACCGCTGGAACCTGGCCAACGGCCTGCCCGAGGTGCAGATGGGCATCGGCATCCACAGCGGCGAGGTGGTGGCGGGGAACATCGGGTCGGAGCTGC
Source organism: uncultured Myxococcaceae bacterium (assembly GCA_964485035.1). Lineage (GTDB taxonomy): Bacteria > Myxococcota > Myxococcia > Myxococcales > UBA5297 > CAZAIE01. Next base: position 1,202 of record CAZAIE010000569.1, read on the forward strand.
GCGCGAAGTACGGCATCGTCGGCTCGACCATCAACCTCGCCTCGCGGGTGGAGTCGTACACCGTGGGCGGGCAGGTGCTGCTCTCGGAGGCGACGCGCGAGGGCTGCGGCGATGCGCTCACGGTGGGGCTGAGCCAGGTGGTCTCGCCCAAGGGCGTGAAGGGCACGTTGACCATCCACGAGGCGCTGGCGGTGGGGGCGCCGTTCGGGGTGGAGCTGCGCTGCGCCGAGGAGACGCTGGTCGCGCCGGCGATGCCGCTTGTGCTGCGCTACGCGACCATCCACGAGAAGCAGGTCGGCGAGTTCGAGCACGAGGCGCAGGTCGAGGCGCTCTCGGCGCTGGGGATGGAGCTGCGCGTGCCGGAGGAGCTGCCGCCGCTGACCAACCTGATGCTGAGGGTCGTCGAGGGAGGCGGGCTGAGGCCGGGGGATCTGTACGGCAAGGTGCTGCGCTCGAACGTGCGCCCGGGGGTCGTGTACCTGCGGCTCACCTCGGTGCCTGCGGAGGCGAGGCCGGTGCTGGCAGCGGCGCGCGGCGAGGGGCCGAGGCTCGAGTCGCCGCTGGCGTGAGCGCGGGTCCCTACCGGGGAGCCGACACTGCGAAGACCCCGTGCGCCTGATCGATCGTCCCTGCGCCGATGGGCTGGAGCGCGTAGTCCCGCGCGGTGAGCCACTCGCAGCACCGTCGATGGATCTCCGCTCCATGGGTCGAGAGGAAGATCTGCGGACGGTGGCTCGTCACGGTCCGCTCGGCACCGGCGAGCACCTCGAACTCGGCGCCCTCCACGTCGATCTTGATGGCTGCGGGAGCCAGCCCCGAGGCGAGGCAATGCGCGTCCAGGGTCGTGGTCTCGACTGTGGCCTCCTGGTCGGAGTCCGAGAGGCGGCCGGTGCCCGAACCGGTGCCGGACCGGAACCCCCGTCGGCCGACCGTATCCGCGACCGCCTTGTCGACGACCACGACGTTGGCTAGGCCGTTTAGGCGGACGTTGGCCTTCAGCGAGGCCGCGTTGTGCGCGTCGGGTTCGAAGGCGACCACCCGGCCGCTTGGGGCCGTCAGGCGCGTCGCCAGTAGCGTGAAGTAGCCGGCGTGGGCGCCCACGTCGAAGACCACCATCCCCGGCCGGAGGACCCGAACGAACAGCTCCGTCTGGGCCCGGTCGTAGGTGCCGAGCAGGACGCGGAGCATCTTGCCCCGACTGCGGAGCGACCACTTTCTGCCCCGCAGGTGTCCGCGAGTGATCGGAAGCCAGATGGGATTCATTGAAAAGGACTCCTTTCCACGCGGGTTGTCGCATGGAGCGCAACGTGCTCTCACCACCAACGACCGCTGGAAAGATCGAACCCGAATCCAGGAAACTTGGGGTCAGGGAAATAGGAGATTGCATACTGACCGTTTCGCATCAGCGAGTATGCGACGTGCACCCCGTCGTTTGCGAAGGCAACAAGATCAAGCCGCCCATCCCCGTTTACGTCTGCAAGCGTACGTGGGAATCGCCCGGGGTAGCCGGAAAAGACCCCTGGAAAAGGCTGGGTGCTGGCTGCGAAGACTCCGTTTCCTAATCCCCTCGCGATCCATGGGCCGCCGTCCCCGAATCCCACAATGTCGGCAAGCCCGTCGCCTGTTACGTCGCCCACAAGTCGTGGCCAACGTCGATCGTCGGTCCATCCGGATTCCGGATTCGGGCCAGCAATGCTGCGAAAGCTCACCCATCCGCCGAGTGATTGGAAATTGGCGGTGCTCCGAGTGGATGAGGTGATTCGAGAAACGGCGATTCGAACGCCATTGCTATTGAAGCCGATGATGTCCGATCGCCCGTCCCCGTCGATGTCGGCAATCCGTCGCGGTTCCATCGTCTGGGTCTGGTATCCAGTGAGATACGAGAAGTCGGGAACCTTGGTGTGTCTGGACGTGAAGCCTGCTCCCGTTGAAAAGGAGACCTCAACGCTGCAGCACGAGAATCCAATGATGTCGGCCCGTCCGTCGCCATCGACATCTCCAAGCATCCGGGGATGGTTCACGGGGTTCCAGCCTCCTGCTGCCGGGTCGCTTCCGAATTCCTGAAGGACAAGAACCGGGTCGAGGAGAGTTTTTCCGGTTGAAAGAGACAGGTAGACGCCATTGTGTTTGAAAAAGACGATGTCGTCATACCCGTCGCCATTGACGTCGCCCGTAGCAACTGGCTCCGTGCGGAAGTCGATCGAAAGAGGATGCGCGGTCCATGCGGAGGCGCTTGACTCGAAGGCGCCGAGGACGTTGGTCGTCACGAGTGGACCGCGAGTCGAGATTCCAAGCAGGTCGGCGTGTTTTGGTGACAGTCCTCTTCCGCGTGCAAACTCCGCGGCGGCATAGCCGAAGTTCCCTGCGAAGCGCGGGCAGTGCTGCACGTCGCTAGAATCGTCAACGAATGCCCCATCGCATGGTCCAGTTGCCGGGAGATCGGTCTCTGGGCCGAGGAGTAGATTGATCATGAAGATGCACCCCCAACCGATATCCTGGTCTTCGTTGTTCTTAGAGCGCATCCAGATCCACCAACCGGCGTCGTCTGTGGGAGGGTTGATTCGAGAGGCACATTTCTCGATGGTGAGGAGTGCCACCTCGTCCGTGGCCCCTTCCTTGAGGAACCGGTAGAACGCGTTCCCAGGAGAGCGCGCTACGAGACAATCCACCCCCTGGGCATCGAGGGTGCCGTGTTGGCCCACGAGTTGCTCAACGAAGTACTGGACGCCGACGTTGTGCAAATGAAAATCTTCCTCGTTGATGGAGGTATTGCATGCACTCTCCTTCCGGTCGCTGTCGGCGTGGTTCTCCCGAATGGGCGGCGCGGGCGGCCAGGATTGCTGGGCCTGCTTCTTCCAGAGCGAATACGGGGTGAGGCCGAGGAACCGCCACACGTCGTAGAAGAGACCGTAGTATTCCGAACTCCAGCCATTGGGGAACTTGTAGGCCCCCATATTACAGTAGTCACCTGTGAACGAATTGTCGTCGGGGCACAGGAACCGGCCACTGTCGAGCGTCCCCAGGTACGTGTCCCAAGCGGCAGCTCGTATGGTGCTCTTGAGGGCGACGAAGGATGCCAATGCGCCCAGCGATTGATCGCGGGAGAATGACGGGTGTTTGACGCTTGGGCGTTCGCAGCGCCGATCTTTGAAATCTGGGCTTCGCCACATCCTTCCACTGGAATCCTGGGAATTGGCGAGAACATCACACGAGAGAGTTCGCTCCCCGGAGGCGCAGAGAAGACCGTCTTCGAGAGCTGCGTCTTCGGCTGCCTTTCCGATGTTCTCGCAGCTGTAGTCTCCCGATTCGGCTCCGTCCGGACCACGGGTGAAGGGTTCCCTCTGGTGGGGATGCCCACCGATCGTGTAGTGGAGGATCGACCCGGAATGCGAGATCGTCGGTGTCATCGAAATTGTACATTCCTCCCCCGCCGACACATGGGGCCAAGCTTGGCGATCCGTAGCGGATCGAAGCACGCACAGCCTGTGTTCCAGGGGTTGGGCCGGTTTGCGCAGGGATAGTGTATGCCTGAAATCCAGTGAGTGCCGGACTCAACGCGGCCAACAGTCGAAAGGTGTCCGGGTTGGCGTCGTCGCTATAGAAGACGAGGATTGTGTCCATCGACGTCGACCAGACGTAGGCTTCGACCTCGATAGTGATTGGGCTGTTGGTGCGAATTGGGTCACCTGACGAGGAACGCACCGAGATTCGCGTGATGGCTTCGTCGGTGAGCCATGTTCCTTGTGTGCCGTCGGTGCACGAGTTGTTGATTGTGTTTGGGGAATGGGTTTCCAGTGCCCCCATCTTGGTAACCAGCGCTCCCGTGTCGCAGTGTGGAAAACTGTCGTCACAAGACGGTGCTTGGAATTCAGGGCTCCAGTCTGCGCCCAGAAGTGCGTGGTGCGCGGAGGTTAACGCGGGTTCGGGGGCCAGGTCATCTGGAGGCGGGGCAAGGCATGCGAGAGTGGACAGCAGCGTGATGGCGGAATGCAACGGTGCATGGCGAAAACGCATTGTGCTCTGCTCTCCTGGGAGCATGGAGTCCGGTAGATAGCGCGATCTAGGTGGAATGCAAGCCATCGCGCCCGCCGTCCGGCCGATTGCGGGTTCAGGGGCAGACGGGTGCTAACGACGATTGCGGCCGGAGGACCCAGGTCAAGGTAGGTCAGGCAGGACGCTCGCGTGGGCGGGCAGGTGCTGCTCTCGGAGGCGACGCGCGAGGGCTGCGGCGATGCG
>CAZAIE010000570.1:0-5436 GCA_964485035.1 uncultured Myxococcaceae bacterium
ATGCGACTCGGATCCTTGGGGGTCTTTGCCATCCTCTGCGCCTCGCAGGCCTGGGCGCAGGAGCCGCTCTCGTACTCGTTCTCGGGCAAGGGCGTCGTCCTTCGCGACCAGGCCCTGACGCTGCAGGTGACTCCGCGGCGCGTGGAGGATCCCCTCGACGCGAAGCTCTTGGGCACGCTCCGCTTCCAGAACTCCGCGCGGGTCCGGACCACGCTCGTCTTCCGCGTCACCGAGTCGGAGCGCGTGCCCTTCACCTACCGGAAGGGTCAGCTGTGCATCGAGGACGGCGACCCGGAGTCCCAGGCGACCCTGGAGCGGCTGCGACGCCAGTACAGCGGACGACGGGAGCTGAGGCTCGAAGACGGCGGGCTCTGCGTTCCACTCGGTCCGCTCGCGGGGCTGACCGCCAAGGGCGCTCCGCCAGCGAAGCACCGGCTGCGCGATCGCCATCAGGTGCGGCTCTCGGGAGAGCTCCTCACCCCGGTGCGGGAGCGGTGGCTCGCGCGTCCGAGACAGTACGGCAAGGGTCCTGGCGCCGCGGTGCAGTTCACCCAGACGGTGGAGTACCGCATCCCGCTGCGGCCGGGACGGACGGTAGACCTCCAGGTCACGGACTCCGCCCCGACGCACACGCTGCAGGGCTGCTGCTCGCGCCAGGTCCTGGGCACCGTCCGCCTGCTCCGTGCACCCGCCACGTTCGCCATGCCCACCGCGCTCGCCTCGCGGTGCGCCCTGACCTCCCACGGCTCGCTGTCGCCGGCCGGGCGCACGCCCTCGCTCCTGCTGTTCTCCTACGCGCCCAGGGCGAAGGACCGCCGCGCCCCCGCCCCCGTGGAGTTCGAGTGCTCCGTGGACGACACCTATCGCCACGACTTCTGGTCCCCGGCCGCGGCGACGGTGACCGCGACCGCGGCCTCCTCCGCGTACCGGGTGCCCCGGGGCTCGCCGCTCTCGAGCTGCCAGAAGAGCCCCGTCATGCCCGGACCCTACGCCACGGCACCGGCCGTGCTCGACGCGGCGCAGCTCTTCGATGGGAGCATCCTGCCGTGGTGCGCGGCCGGAGAGCGCGGCACCGGCGAGTGGGTCGAGTTCGCGCTCGCCGAGGACGTCGACGGGCTCTCGCTCGCGCCTGGCGACGGCGTGCCCTTCTACCTGCCCGGGACACCTCCGCCGAAGATGCGCGGCGTCCCGGCCCTGCCCTCCCGCGCCCCAGCCAGCGTGCAGTTCGAGCCCGAGGGAGGCGGTGACCCGCTGGCGACCCTGGACGTCCCCAAGGGCGCGGTGATCGTCGAGGCGCCGCTCGCCCTTCCCAAGGGCCGGTACCGGCTGGTGGTCACGTCCGTCCACGAGGGCGTCTCGGGCCCCCTCTGCCTCGGGGAGCTGGACCTCGTCCCGGCCCGCGAGCGACGTCTCGCGCAGGGAGACCGGGCGCCTGCCCCGGCAGACTCGCGCCTCGCCAGGCGGGAGCGGGGCACGAGCCCTCGCTGAACGTCCCTACTAGCGACGGCCGACGATCAACAGGAGGCCGTCGCTCGGCGCGCCTGCGTCGGGGACGGAGCCCAGGCTCTGCATCTCCTCGGCTCCAAAGCGCGCGGAGCCCGAGAACCACCCTGCGAGCGCGAGGTTGCCATCCTCCAAAGCGACGATCTTCCCCACGCCGTTGCTCGCCCCGTCGCCGCCAAAGAGACCGAACCCGCGCAGCTCCCCGTCGGCGCTGAACTGCGCCACCGCGATCTCCTGGCCGCCGTGGCGCACGACAGGCAGGGAGACCTCCGGAGCGGTGAGCAGCGCGAGTTCGCCGTCCTGGGGCCGCGCTGCGACGAAGGCCAGCCAGACCTCGCCTCCCTGTCCCAGCGCCACCCGCGCCTCGTTCTCCACCGCGGGGCTGCCGAAGACGTGCACCCACTGCCGCTTCCAGCTCGAGTCGTAGCGGGCGACGAAGACGTCCTCGGCGCCGGCGAACGGCAACGGGGACGTGCCCCCGAGCACCACCGGCCCCTTCATCTTCCCGGCGACCACGAAGCCCCCGGAGGGGACCGCTTCGATGGCGGAGAAGTGCTCGTCCGTTCCCGACTCCACGACGAGGAAGGCGTCGACCTCTCCCGTGGCACGAAGGCCCAGCAGCAGCGCGTTCGTGCCACCGGCCGACGTCGTGGGGCCGGCGGCCCCGACCCCTGAGTAGAGCAGCGGGCCGTCGTAGACGTACCCCGCGGCGAGCAGCGGCGTCGGGGACTCCGGAGCCCAGGACAGGGAGAGGACCTGGTCGTCGCCGTTGACCCCGCCGGAGTGGAGCCACTCGACGCTCCCCTCCCGCACCCCGAAGACGAACAGGTCTGCGCTCGCCGGCCTCCCCCGCCCCTGCTGGGCCATGCCGTCCACCATCACCGAGCAGCAGTGGGCCGCACCCGCGATGAACAGCCGGTCCTCCGACGCGGAGATCAACGCCCGGCCCACGGTCTTGCACCCTCCGGCGCTCACGCAGGACGGCGCTCCGGCATCCTCGGTCCCGGCGTCGTCCGCGCCTGCGTCGGGAGGGTCGCGTCCCACCACCTTGTGCCAGCGCAGCTCCCCCTCGGCGTCGTACTGGACGAGGAAGGTGTCCGTCCCATACACGCCCGGCGCCACGGGGACGGTCGCCGGGTACTGGCTCTCGGGGTCGGTCGCGTCCTCGGGCAGCCGCAGGTACTTCATGAAAGTCCCCAGCGCAGCCTCGCCGCCGTCCGCAGTGAAGGCCAGGTCGTTGAGCTGGGCCACGCCCTCCGGGTGTCCCAGCCGCCGCACCCACCGCACCTGCCGTTGGGGGTCGAGCCGGACGACCAGGCCGTTGGGCTGGCCCGGGTTCAGCGGGGGATAGGACTTGCCCCAGGTCACCGTGCTGTTCGAGGTGCAGCCCAGGACCACGCCTCCCCCGGGAGACACCGCCAGCGACGCGCAGGACTCGGTGCCCACCCCGCTCACCGGGACGGCGGCCAGGACCTCGAGCGAGAGGAGCGACCCCGCATCGGCGGAGCCTCCCGCGACACACCTTCCCTCCTGGCAGGACAGGCCCCCGCCGCAGGGGTTCGCGAGGTCGCAGCGCGTGCCCTCGAGTTCGCGCTCGACGCACCCGCCGCAGCCAGACGCGACGAACGCCAGCGCCGCGCACGACAGGGCGATGACCCGCTGGGATTTGACCATGGAGAGCCTCACTAGAACCGGCCCGCGGCGGAAACCACCGCGCCGCCAGGAACCGGGACCACCGCGTACGCGGGCGCAGATTGGGAGGGCGCCGCGAGCCACCAGACAAGCCCTGCCACGGCGGCCGCGGCCCCGACCGCCACCCCCGCCGTGCCGATCTCGATCTTGCGCTGCGCCTGCTGCTGCCTCACCTCGGCCTCGCGGTAGGTGAGCCGGGACAGGTCCTCGCCCTTGAAGCCGTTCCCCACCACCACCAGCGCGGCCCCGGCGCCGGCCACCGCCACGCCTGCGCCGAGGAGCACGAAGGGACCGACCCCGGGTCCCCTCGCCGCCGGGGCAGCCGTCTCGACCTTCGGCGCCTCGGGCAGCGGGGCGGTCGGGTCCATCACGCGGACGAGCTGCGGGACGAGCGCCCGGGTCCGGGCGAGCAACTCCGGGACCTCACGGGACTCGAAGCCGTGCCGCGCCGCCACCACGGTCCGCCGCGGGTCCAGGACCTTCACGTCCACGCGGGTCAGCTCGCCCAGCGAGCCCACCGACCCGGCGACGAGCCAGTTCGCGCCCATCGCTCCCCCGATGGCGGCGAGGCACCCCGTGTCGTCGCAGCCGAGGAGCTGCCGCTGCTTCTCGAGGCCGAGCAGCGTCAACAGGTCCGCCTCGCCCAGCACCTCGAGCCGGCCTGCCTTCGCGAGTTCGGTCGCCAGCACCTCGGTGAGGATGCTGGCCGTCTTCCGCGCCGCCTCCGAGTCCGCCTTGAGCTGCAGCACCATCACCTTGGGCCGACGTTGCGGGCGTGGCGAAGCCGGCGCTGGCGTGGGTGCTGCGGCCAGCGCCGCCCCGAGCAGCAGGAGTCCGAGTGCGTGCATGGCGCGGGAAGCTAGCACACCGACTTTTCGCCTCGACGGGGGTGCCTCTTGGACCTTGGCCCCCTCCCCCCCGAAGGGCTAGGTTCTCGCCCTTCGGCACAGGCTCGCCGCCGGCCCCCGGCGGACTTCCAGGAGCGCAACCATGGGTGACTTCCGGATCGCCTCGCATCCGATCCTCCCGGTCCCGGCGGAAGCAGCGGTCTCGTTCTGTTGGAAGGGCCAGCCGATGAAGGCCCGGGCCGGCGAGACCATCGCCTCGGCGCTCTTCGCCAACGGCGTGCGCGTGTTCGGCCACCACAAGAAGGACGGCGCGCCACTGGGCATCTTCTGCGCCAACGGCCAGTGTGCGCAGTGCTCGGTCATCGCCGACGGGCTCTCGGTGAAGAGCTGCATGGTGCGCGTCACCGAGGGAATGAAGGTGGAGCCGCTCGACGGCAACGCCTCGCTCCCCACCGGCCAGGCCGACCTGCGCTTCCGCGAGATCGAGACGCTGGACACCGAGTGCCTCATCCTCGGCGGCGGACCCGCGGGGCTCTCCGCGGCCATCGAGCTGGGCAAGGCCGGCGTCAACGTCATCCTCGTCGACGACAAGCACGTCCTCGGCGGCAAGCTCGTGCTGCAGACCCACAAGTTCTTCGGCTCCATCGACGCCTGCCACGCGGGCACGCGCGGCATGGACATCGGCAAGAAGCTCGAGGACCAGGTGCGCGCCCTGGAGAGCGTGCAGGTGTGGACCGAGACCACCGCGCTCTCGGTCTTCTCCGACCGCAAGGTGGGCCTCTTGCAGAAGGGCCGCTACTTCCTGGTGCGGCCGCAGGCGCTGCTGGTCGCCACCGGGGCGCGCGAGCGCTCGCTGGTCTTCAAGGGCAACTCGCTGCCGGGCGTGTACGGCGCCGGCGCGTTCCAGACGCTGGTGAACCGCGACCTGGTCCGCCCCACCTCGCGGCTCTTCGTCATCGGCGGCGGCAACGTCGGGCTCATCGCCGCCTACCACGCGCTCCAAGCGGGCATCGAAGTTGTGGGGCTGTGCGAGGCCCTGCCCGAGTGCGGCGGCTACAAGGTGCACAAGGACAAGCTGGTGCGCATGGGCGTGCCCATCTACACCAGCCACACCGTGGTGGCCGCCACCGGCAAGGAGGAGGTCGAGGGCGTGACCATCGCCCGGCTCGACCCCGCGTGGAAGACGGTCCCGGGCACCGAGGTCAGCTTCACCTGCGACACCGTGCTGGTGGCGGTGGGGCTCGAGCCGGTGGACGAGTTCCTGAAGAAGGGGAAGGAGTACGGCCTGCCCGTCTTCGCCGCGGGCGACGCCGAGGAGATCGCCGAGGCCAGCGCCGCGATGTTCACCGGCCGCATCCGCGGCCTGGAGATCGCCCGGTCGCTGGGCCGCGAC
>CAZAIE010000571.1:0-5435 GCA_964485035.1 uncultured Myxococcaceae bacterium
GACCAGCAGCGCCTGCTGCGCCGACTTGCGGGTGGCCTCGTCCTCGTGGTCCGTCCCCACCAGCAGGAAGGAGAGGACGCTGGTGGCCTCCCAGAAGAGGAACAGGAGCACCGCGTCGTCGGCCGTCACCGCGCCCACCATCGACGCCAGGAAGGCGGTGAGCAGCCCCAGCACCCGCACCCGCCGACGGTCGTGGGCCAGGTACCCCGCCGCGTAGACGAACACCGCGACGCCCACCCCGGTGACCAGCAGCAGCATGAGCGCGGAGAGACCGTCCACCCTCAGCGAGAGCTCGACCCCTGCGCCGGGCACCCAGGGCACCGCCCAGGTCCAGGGCAGCGGGTGCGTGAGCAGCCCCCAGACCAGCGCGGCGAAGGCGGTGGCGGGGACCAGGGCGAACGCGGCCGAACCGAGCGCCTCGCGGAGCAGGCCGGTTCGCGTCTCTGGCGCGGGGTGGCTCATGGGGCGTCGGGGCTCAGGGCAAAGAGCGCGCGGATGGTACCGCAGCCGCGGGCGGCGAGGCGCGCCAGAGCAGCGCGAGCCCCAGAAGCGCGCTGGCCACCGACCCCATGAGGATGCCCAGCTTGCTCTCCGTCGCCAGGAGCGGCTGGCCGCTGAAGGCGAGGGCGCCGATGAAGAGGGACATGGTGAAGCCCACCCCGCCCAGCGCGGCCACGCCGTGGGTCTGCGCCCAGGTGGCGCCGCTGGGCATGGGGCACAGCCGGGTCTTCACCGCCAGGTAGGTCGCCGCGAAGATGCCCGCCTGCTTGCCCGCGAAGAGCCCCAGCGCGACGCCCAGGCTCACCGGCTCGGCGAGGATGGCCAGGGTCGCGCCCCGGAGGTCCACCCCGGCGTTGGCCAGCGCGAAGAGGGGGACCACCCCGAAGGCGACCCACGGGTGCAGCCCGTGCAGCAGCCGGTCGAGCAGCGGGGTCACGTCCTTCAGGTGATGTTCCAGGAGCTCGCGCGAGCCGGGGCCCGGGGGCTCGGGCCGGTCCACCAGCTGCTGCAGGCCCACCAACAGCGGCGCCACGTCGTCGGGGTCGCGCCGGCCGCGCGCGGGGATGCAGAGCCCCAGGGCCACCCCGGCGAGCGTCGCGTGGACTCCCGAGGCCAGCACCGCCAGCCAGAGCGCGACGCCCAGCGCGAGGTAGGGCCAGGCGCGGCGGACCCCGAAGCGGTTGAGGGCGACGAGTGTCAGGACCAGCACCGCCACCACCCCCAGCGCGTCCCAGTGCAGCTGACCTCCGTAGAAGAGCGCGATGACCAGGATGGCGCCCAAGTCGTCGAAGATGGCCAGGGCGGTGAGGAAGACGACGAGCGAGTTGGGGACCCGGCCCCGCAGCAGCGCCAGGCACCCGAGCGCGAAGGCGATGTCGGTGGCCACCGGGACGCCCCACCCGCGCGCCGCGCCGTGGCCGCTGGTCCAGAGCAGGTAGAGGGCCGCGGGTACCGCCATGCCGCCCGCCGCGGCGATGGCGGGGAGGACCGCCCGTCGCAGCTCGGCCAGCTCGCCCAGCACCAGCTCCCGCTTGATCTCCATGCCCACCACGAGGAAGAAGACCGCCATTAGCCCGTCGTTCACCCAGTGGTGCAGCGGCCAGGACAGGGAGTGGCCGAAGGCCTGGATGGCGATGACCTGTTCGAGGAGGTGGTGGTAGCCCTCGGCCCACCGGGAGTTCGCCCAGGCGAACGCGCCGATCGTGGCTCCCAGCAGCAGCACGCTGCTGGCCGTCTGGGTTCGGAAGAACGCCTGGAAGGGTCGGAGGACGAACTCCAGGGCCCGGGGCATGGGCAGCGGCGTCGCGGTGCGCTTCAAGGGTGGCTCCGCAGGCGCAAGGCCTGCTTGCTCGAGGTGGCGGCCCGACCACCTCCCGACCTGCACCGCCGAACCCTGGCTCGACGCTGCACCCTTGAACCGGCAGCGATCTACAGGCGTGGGGGGCGGGTCGCAAGGGCATCCCCCGGCTCAGCGCCAGAAACCAGGCTCCGGCTCCGCTCGGAAGGGAGGTGCCCTCGAAGCTCCTTGCCCGGAGCGGGGACGGCGGGTAAAAGGCGCCGCACGAGGAAATCCCGCAATGCAGAGAATCTCGAAAGACGAGAAGGACGCCGAGCAGCTGCTCTCGCTGTTCGCCGAGCTGGGTCGGCGCACGACCTTCCGCGACCCGCTCGCGAGCGTGTTCGAGGAGCTGGGCCTCACCCCTCCGCAGATCCACAGCATCGTGTGGCTCGGGCTGGACGGCCCGCTGACCATGGGAGGCCTCGCGCGGCGGCTGTGCATCACCGACAAGACCGTCACCGGCGTGGTCGACCGGCTGGAGCGCGCGGGCATCGTCCGCCGTGACCGGGACAGCGCCGACCGCCGCGTGGTGCGGGTGCTGCTCACCGGGGTGGGGGAGGACCACTTCCGCACCATGCACGCCGAGATGGTGCGCAAGGTGACCGGGCTGCTCGGGTTCCTGCAGGCCGACGAGCGGACCGTCCTGGTCCGGGTCCTCGAGAGGGCCGTCGCCGCCCTGGCCCCCACCGCGCCTCCCGAGGAGCCCTGAGCCGATGATTCGTTGCCGCCCTTCCTCGCCGTCGTCCACCCGCCGTACCGCCGCACTTGCTCCCATGAAGACACCCCTCACGAACCTCCTCCCGACGCTGGTGGCCCTGCTGGCCCTGCCGCTGCTCGCGGGTTGCCCAAAGCAGGAGGCGGCGAAGGCCAAGGACGAGCTGCCCATCCGTCCGGTCCGCGTCGCTGCGGTCGAGACCGGCGCCCGCGTGGAGGCGGTCGAGTTGGTGGGCGAGCTGCAGGGCATCGAGGAGATCCGCGTGTTCGCGCAGGTCGCCGAGCGCATCGTGGCCCTGCCGGTGAAGGAGGGCGCGACGGTGAAGCGGGGCGACCTCTTGGCCGTGGTGGAGAGCACCCTGCAGTCCGAGGGGCTGCGCCAGGCGGAGGCGGCGGTGGAGGCGGCCACCGCCAACCGCGACATGATCTCCGACAACCTCAAGCGCACCCGCGTCCTCGTCGAGGGCGGCAGCGCCACCCGCAGCCAGCTGGAGACGCTGGAGACCCAGCTGCGCGCCGCCGAGGCGCAGCTGCGCCAGGCCACCGCCGCGGTCGGCTCGGCTTCGGCGCAGCAGGGCCGCACCACCGTGCGCAGCCCCATCGCCGGGGTGGTGGCGCAGCTCACGCTGCGGCCCGGGGACATGCTCTCTCCCACCATGCCCCTGGCCACCATCGTCCGCGACGAGCGGGTGAAGGCGGTGCTGCGGGTGCCCGAGCGCCACTTCCTGCGCATCCGCGAGGGGATGAAGGTGCGGGTCTCGCCGCTGGCGCAACCGGAGACCTCGGTGGAGGGCGCGGTGACCCTCAAGGGCCCCGTGGTAGACCGCATGACCCGCACCGGCCTGGTGGAGGTGCACCTGGCCAACGCCGACCGCAAGCTCGTGGCCGGCAGCGCGGTGCGGGTGACGGTGGAGCTGGACCGCAAGGAGGGCGTGGTGCTGGTGCCGTCCGAGGCGGTGATCCTCACGGGCGAGACCGAGCGGACCGGCCGCGCGGTGGCCTTCGTGACCGACGGGAAGCTCGCCACCCGCCGCGAGGTGCGCGTGGGCGTGCGCCAGGGTGACCGCCTGGAGATCGTCGAGGGGCTGGCCGCAGGCGACCGCCTCATCGTCCAGGGCGTGCACCTCTTGCGCGAGAACAACCCCATCACCCTCGTCTCCGAGGGCAAGCGGGCGTCGCCATGAACATCACCGAGTTCTCCGTTCGCCGCCCGGTCACCGGGGTGATGGTCTTCCTGTGCCTCACCATCCTGGGCGTGTTCACCTTCACCCGGCTGAAGCTGGACATGCTGCCGGACATCAAGTTCCCGCTCATCGCCATCATCACCAGCTACCCGGGCGCGGGCCCGGAGGCGGTGGAGCAGCTCGTCACGCGGCCCATCGAGGCGGCGCTCTCCTCGGTGCAGGGCGTGGAGGACGTGACCAGCACCAGCAAGCAGGCGACCTCGCTGGTGATGGTGAAGTTCGCCTGGGGCTCGGACATGCAGCAGGCCGAGCTGGACGTGCGCAAGAACCTGGAGATCTTCGCGGAGCGGCTGCTCCCCGAGGACATCGAGCGCTCGCTGACCATCGCCTTCGACCCCTCGCTGCAGCCGGTGGTCTTCCTGGTGGTGAACGCGCCGGGCTCGGCGGACGCGGTGCGCAAGCTGGCCAAGGACCGCGTCGAGCCGTACCTCGCGCGGCTCGACGGCGTGGCCTCGGCGGAGGTCATCGGCGGCACCGACCGCGAGATCCAGGTGCGGCTGCGGCCGGAGTGGCTGGAGGCGTACCGGGTCGCGCCGGCGCAGGTGGTGGGGGCGCTGCGCGGCGCCAACGTGCTCATCCCCGGCGGCCGCATGGCCCAGGGGCGGCAGGAGCTGAACATCTCGACGAATGCCGAGTTCTCGAGCGTCGAGCAGATCCGCGAGGTGGTGGTGGGCCAGTCCGGGGGCGCGCCCATCTACCTGCGCGACGTGGCCGACGTGGTCGACGGCTTCCGCGAGCAGGACTCGGTGGTCAAGGCCGACGACCGCCACGCAGTCATGATCGCCGTGCGCAAGCAGTCCGACGCGAACACGGTGCAGGTGGCGCGGCGCGTGAACGCGCGGCTGGAGACGCTGCAGAAGCAGCTGCCGGAGGGCGTGACGCTGACCTCCGTCTTCGACCAGGGCGAGCCGATCACGCTCGCGGTCTCCAACCTCGCGAACAGCGGCCTGATGGCCATCTTCCTCACCGCGCTGGTGCTGCTGGCGTTCCTGCGCAGCTGGCGCACCTCGGCGATCGTCCTGGTGAGCATCCCCTTGTCGCTGCTCGCGACCTTCGCGGTCATGGACTGGCGCGGGGTGACGCTGAACGTCATCTCCATGGCCGGCCTGGCGTTGGCGGTGGGCATGCTGGTCGACAACTCCATCGTGGTGCTGGAGAACATCTTCACCCGGCTGCAAAAGGGCGAGGACGTCGTCCACGCGGCCATCCACGGGACCCGTGAGATGGCGATGCCCATCGCCGCCTCCACGCTGACCACGGTGGCGGTGTTCGCGCCGGTGCTCTTCGTCCCCGGGCTCGCGGGGCAGCTCTTCAAGGACATGAGCCTCACCATCGTCATCTCGCTGATGTGCTCGCTCTTGGTGGCGCTGACGCTGGTGCCGCTGATGGCCTCGCTCTTGGTTCGGGTGCACGCGAAGAGCTGGTTCGAGCGGGCGATGACCTGGCTCACCTGGTGGCTGGACCCGCTCTCGGAGCGGTACGGCCGCTTTTTGGGCGCGGCGGTGCGGCACCGCTGGAGGTCCATCGGCGTGACCGTGCTTCTCTTCGCCGGGACGCTGGGCCTCGCGCCGCTGTTGGGCGTGGACGAAGACCTTGTGCTCGTCGCCGGCCTCCCGGTACAGCGTCGCGGTGGTGCC
>CAZAIE010000572.1:0-5433 GCA_964485035.1 uncultured Myxococcaceae bacterium
ACCAGCACCGACTGCCCCGAGTGCTCCGACTCGAGCCTCAGGCCGACGACCCCCCAACGCTCGGCGCCGGGGGACTGCCTCGTCTCGCGCCCTTCGCAGTAGAGGACGTGCGGGGGCGGGGGGCCGGCCGCCGCCCCGAGGACCACTGGGGCGTCGATTCCCTCGGGCGAGGTGACGACCTGCAGGCGCAGGCACTCCTCGCACAGGCCCCCCGCAGTGGCCGGTGCCCACTCCTCACAGCGGGCGCAGCGCTCGGGGGGCAGCCAATCGACGTCTCCGTGCTCCAGCAGCGCGCCTCACCGCGTCCTCGGGCAGTTCGGGGACACCGGTGGCGCTGCAGGCCGCCACGGCGAGCGCGGGTGGACGGCCCACCGCGCGGGCCCGCTCGCGCAGCGACCTCTCTTCCAGGTCCTGCGCGGCGCCCAGCAGCACCACCAGCGTGGACTCGCGCGACCAGCCGTAGCCCAGCGCGGTGCGCTCGGCGATGGCGGCCTGGAGCGCGGCGTGGGTGGCCGCCGCGGCGAGGCGGGTGGCGCGGGTGGGGTCGGTGGCCGCCAGCGCCGCGCGCGCCGACTCGTAGGCGGCAGCTCCGGCGTCTCCCAGCGCCCAGGCGTCGTCCTGGGAGGGCCGCAGGGCCCCACGCCCCATCCACCAGCCCGTCCCTTCCTCGCGCCGCAGGCCGGGGGCGCGCAGGTTATCGCGGGCCCAGCCGAGCCAGGTGCGCGCCTGCGCAGGAAGGTCGAGCCTCGCCCCGTCGCAGGCGGCGAGCGCCCGGGCGGCGCGCTCTACCGCCCACTCCCGCAGCGCCCGCGCCAGGTCCAGGCGGGCGCCCCCGAGCAGCAGCTCGGCCCCGGCGGCGCTGGCCAGCGCGTCGACGAGCGTGCGCGCGCGCAGGCCTCCCTGGAACTGTACGGTGGCTCCCATCGGCGGCGAGCGTAGCAAGTTCGCGACGCGCGGCCAGGCGTCCGGGCTCTATCGCAGCAGGAGGAAGCCGCCTCCACTGAGCATGGCCAGGCCGAACGCCAGGCCGAGGGGCGCGAAGACCCGGCGGACGAGGAGTGCGGTCCGCTCCACGCCGAACAGCTTCCTCCAGAGGGCCGCCTTGGGGCTGGTCTGGGCGTACGCGCGCGCCAGGGCGGGGCTCACGAGGACTCGGCCCGCGAGTCCGACGTTGAGGGCTCCGAGCACGAGAAGCGCGAAGGGGAGCGGGGTCATTGGTGTCTTGGGGGTGTTTGGATGGTTCAGCCGCGCGGCTTCGAGGAGTCCAGCCAGGCCTCGAGGCCCGCGGCGTTCAGCTCCAGATCGCCGTCGAAGAAGCGCAGCGCCGGCTCGCCCTGCAGCGGCCCGCCGTGCGCCGCGAGCGCCTCCAGCAGCAGCTTCGAGAGCCCAGCCTTGATCGCCGCGTGGCGCTGGTCGCCGGCGGGCGCGGTCTGCCCGATGCGCGCGAACGCGTCGATGTCCCGGTGCAGCGCCGCGGCGTGTGCCTCGAGCCCGCCCTCCACCATCCCGAAGTGCGTCAGGTACATGCGCTCGGGGCGCTCGCTCATCATCCGGTCGACGGTCTGGTGCAGCGCCGGCGGGTCGAACTGCACGGGGGTGGTGGTGGGGAAGAAGAAGGGCGCCGGGGCGTCCGCCTCGCGGTACGAGACGCCGAAGCAGTCGCCGCTGAAGAAGCCCCGGGTCGCTTCGTCCAGGACCACCAAGTGGTGCCGCGCGTGGCCGGGAGCGTCCAGGAGCGACAGCCGCCGCCCCCCGAGGTCGATGGCGTGGCCGTCGGGGGCCTCCACCACCCGCGCCGCGGGCACCGGGATGGGGTCGCCGTAGAGCTGCCTCGTGAGCGCCTCGCCGTAGACCCCGATGGTCCCCGCCCACAGCTTCGCCGGGTCGACGAGGTGCCGTGCGCCGCGCGGGTGGGCCACCAGGGTGGCCTGGGGCAGCTCGCGCATCAGCGCACCGGCGCCGCCCGCGTGGTCCAGGTGCACGTGGGTGACGACGACGTGCGAGACCGAGCTGCGGGAGATCCCCGCCTCGTCCAGGGCCTGCAGGATGCGGGGCACCGCGTGGACGTGTCCGGTTTCGACCACCGCGCAGGAGCTGTGGCCGCGGACCAGGAAGCAGGACACGAACTGGGGACGGACGTAGACGGCGTCGAGCTGCAGGACGCCCGGGGCGACTTCGCGGACGGACGGGGTGCTGGTCATCGGTGCCTCGGCCAGGGTGGAGGGGGCGCACCCTAGCCGATGCCCGGACGGGCGGCGAGGCAGCGGTGGGTTCGTTTGCTATCCTCTCCATCCATGAACTCCCCGTCCCGCTGGCCCCTGTTGGGGGCGCTCCTCGTCGCGTTGCTCCTCGTCCCCACCTTCGCCTGCGAGCCCGAGCCGGTTCCCGTCGGACCTGACGCCACGCTGGCCGGTCCTGACGCAGCGCTCGCCGGCCCCGATGCGACGCTGGCTGGTCCCGATGCGGCGCAAGCCGGCCCCGACGCGGCGCAAGCCGGTCCCGACGCCGAGGCGATGGCCCCGGACGCCGCTCTAGCCGGTCCCGACGCCGAGGCAATGCCCCCCGACGCCGCTCAAGCCAGCCCTGACGCCGAAGCGATGCTCCCGGATGCAGGGTCGGCGGCGCTGCCCGGCTTCGGGACGCTCACCGGCGAGTGCGGCGTGCTCGACACCGAGCTCACCGACTCGGACCCCCACTTCGTGGTGAACACGCTCGACTTCGGCACCGACGCCTACGACGCCACCGACCTCTCGAAGCTGACGACGGGCGGCCAGAAGATCGCGACGTCTCCCAACGCCGGCGGCAGCTCAATCATGTCCGAGACCTTCGCGTTCGAGGCGCTGGCTCGATGCGAGCTGGCGAGCCTCCTGAAGATCGAGACCGAGATCATCTACACGACCCCCGGGAAGATCACGGACGAGCTGGTGGAGATCGACGGCCTCAAGATCGGCGTCAGCGTGGTGCGCGCCATGACCTACCCGCGCACGAACCCGTACACGGAGGCCCTGGCCAAGTCGACGCTCGAGAAGAAGCTGCAGGGCATCCTCGACAGCACGCAGAACGTCGCCCCCGAGGACAAGTGGAAGAAGCAGATCCTCCACGTCCTGGCGGACACGCAGCAGCACGCGGACGTCCTGCGCACGGTCTGGGAGAAGACCTCGGCCACGCTCCGCGCGGACACCGTGGTGGTGGTCACGGTCACCAACGGGGCGGATGACCCCATCTACACCAACTGAAGCACCTGGGCCGGCCGCACCCGCAGGAGAAAACCATGCGCCTCACCGTCGCGGCCGTCGCCGCCACGCTGGTCCTTGCCAGCTGCGGCTACCGGGTGGAGGGAGTGAGCTGCTCGAAGAACGGCGACTGCGCAAGCGGCCAGTGTCTGGACGGGGTCTGCCTGGTCGGCGATCCCGATACCGGCCCTGCGGGGAGCGATGCCGCGGCGCCGGGACGCGACGCCGCGGCTCCAGGTCGTGACGCAGCCCTCCCCGGCCCTGACGCAGGTCTTCCGGACACGGGTGTGCCCGACGCTGGGAACCGCGCGCCGAAGCTGGAGGTGGAGTCGGTTCCGGCGCGCGTGCCCGAGGGCAGCCTCACGCCCCTCGTGGTCAAGGCCACCGACCCTGACGGAGACCGCGTGACGCTCACGTGGGCGGAGCGGACCGGCGACCAGCGGGTGTTCAGGCTCTCGTCCGGGCAGGCGGTCTTCGTCGCCCCCGACGTGGAGGCGGACACGGAGTACGAGCTGGATGTCTCCGCCTGCGACCCGCTCGCCGCCTGCGACAGCAGGAAGCTGAAGATCGTCGTCGACCGGCCGCCGAAGTTCACTGCGCCCGCCAGGGTTGAGCCGGTCATCGTGGCCCCGAACGGCAAGGTCGACGTGACCGTCTTCCCCGACGACCCGGGCGACACGCTGACCTTCACTTGGAAGGTGGTCTATGGCCAGGGCACGGTGACGCTGCCAACCGCCTCGACCACCTCGCCGAGCATCTCCTTCCAGGCGCCCAGCGCGGGCGACCAGACGCTGGGGCTGGTGGTGGAGGCGTGCGGCCTGCTCCCGCTCTGCACCTCCCAGGCGTTCGCGGTCACGGTGCAGGACCCGCAGGCGACGACCGGGGCCTACGTCTCGACCACCGGGAACGACGAGACGGGGATGGGCACGCGCGCCGCACCCTGGAAGTCGATCGGCCGAGGGCTCCAGGAGGCGAAGGACCGCGGGCTGCCCCAGGTCTTCGTCGCCCAGGGGACCTACGAAGAGGACGTCTCGATGGTGAAGGACGTCGCGGTGGAGTGCGGGTGGAACCCGGCGGACTGGACCCGGACCGCGCAGGGCGAGACCGTGATCCGTCCCAAGCTCGCCGCCGGGCTGCGCTTCCTGGCCGGCCAGCACGCGCGGCTGGACGGGTGCACGGTCCGGCCGAAGCCCGAGAACGCCACGGCGAGCGAGCCCATCACCGCGGTCTCGGTGGTGAACGCCACCGCGCTGCTGGTGGGCTGCACGCTGGACCCGAGCCCGGAGACCGCTCCCCTGAACTCCCAGGGGCTCTCGGTGACGGTGGACGTGGACTCTCTGGTTCCTGCAAGCGCCGTGGTGCTCTCGACGGTGCTCGGCGGCAACGGGTCCACCAGCCGGAAGGCGGCGCTGGTGAAGGGCCTGGCGAAGCTCGAGGCGTGGGGCGTGAAGTTCGGAGACCCGGCGCAGGCGGGGATGGGCACATCGGTGGGGGTCCATGTCCGCGACTCCGCCTACGCCAACCTCTACCTGGGCAACGTGCAGCCCGGCATCGCGGCGGCGAGCGCCGTCGGGGTGGCGGTGGAGGGCTCAGCGGAGGCGGTGGTCGACCTGTCCACCGTGACCGGCGGCAAGGCGCCTTCGACCATTGGCATCCAGGCCGGCGGAGCCAAGGTGGTGGTGAAGGGGAGCCGGGTGGACGGGGGCGAGGCGACGGGCTCGGCGTATGGGATCTCGGGGCAGAGCAAGGACCTGCAGGTGACCGGCAACGCCCTCGTCAGCGGCGGGCGTGCGGGAACCACCTACGGCGTGAAGGTCTCCTCCGGCGTCGCTGCGGTCTCGAACAACCTGCGCATCGACGGCGGGGCGGGCACGACGGCGATGGGCGTCGTCTTCCATGGAGGCACGGGGACCGTCACCCGCAACGTGCTGGTGCGGGGCAACGTCGATGGGCCGGTGACCCGTCCGACGTACTCCTACGGCTTTGCCCTGAAGGCGGTCACCGGCGTGCGAGTGGAGGACAACCTCTACGTCCACGGCGGCGACGGCTCCTCGACCAGTACCGGCATCGAGCTGAGGCAGACGACCGACGCGGTGGTGCGCGGGAACACTGTCTTCGCCGGGACGGCGCCGACCTCCTGGGCGCTGGCCGCGCGGCTACCTGCGCCGGCGTCCACGGGCGTGCGGGTGGAGGGCAACAC
>CAZAIE010000573.1:0-5427 GCA_964485035.1 uncultured Myxococcaceae bacterium
GGGTTCTCGCTGGACGGGACCCGCGCCGGCCCGGGGTCGAGGACCGCCGCGAAGACCTCGCCGTAGGTCTCGCCCTTGAAGGGCAGGGCGCCGGTCGTGAGGTAGTAGAGCGAGACGCCGGCGGACCAGAGGTCGCTGCGCGGGTCCACGTTCTTCGCGCTGCGGACCTGCTCCGGGGACATGAAGCTCGGAGACCCCAGCATCGAGTTCGTCGAGGTGATGCCCGACGCCGGCGTGGAGGTGCGGTCCGCCTTGGAGATGCCGAAGTCGAGGACCTTGATGGTGGTGGTCCCGTCGGGCCGGTTGGCCAGGAAGAGGTTCGCCGGCTTGAAGTCCCGGTGGACGATGCCCATCGCGTGCGCCTGTGCCAGCGCCTGCAGCGCCTGCATCAGGTAGCCCGCCGCCTCGCGTGTCCCCAAGGGCCCCCCGCGCTCCACCAGCGTGGCGAGGTCGGCGCCGTCCAGGTACTCGAGCACCATGTACGAGATGCCGCCGGGGAGGCTCTCGACGTCGAGGACCCTGGCGACGTGCTCGTTGCGGATCTGCGCGGCGGCGCGGGCCTCGTTGTAGAAGCGCTGGGAAGCACCCGGCGTGGCGGCGAACTCGGGCAGCAGCACCTTGATGGCCACCAGTTGGTCGAGCACCAGGTGCCGCGCCTGGTAGACCGCGCCCATCCCGCCACGCCCGATGCACCGCTCGATGCGGTACTTGCCAACCTGCTCGCCCACGGCGGGGAGCGCTGAGGCGGACGCGGCGTCCGGCATGGGCCTTTCCTGGGTAGGTCGCAGAGTCCGCAGAAGATACCTGCCCTCCCGGCCCCTTTCCAGGGTCCTGCGCGGGCCGCGCGAACGGGCTTTTCCGGTCGCGCTCCGCAGAGCGTCGGGTGGGGGCTGGTGGCATGCCGCGGAATGGGTCGCTTGTGGAGGTCTGGGGACCCACCCCAAGGGCTTGGGCCAGGCCCCCGATTTGACGGCGATTTTCTTGACACGACCCAGGGCCGATCTCTATCGTGGCGGCACAAAGTGGCATGAAGTGGTAGATGGCGGCGTGGAGTGCAACACGGCGGTCTGACTGGAGTGCGCAGTGTTCTTCCGCGGGCTCTTCGAGCACAGCATCGACGGAAAGGGGCGCACGAGCGTGCCGGCCCGCTTCCGTGACGTGCTCGTGCAGAGCTACGGCGGGGAGAAGTTGGTGGTGACGTTCGGCTCGAGCGACGTGGCCGAGGAGAAGTTCCTCGGCGTCTACCCGCTCAAGAACTGGGAAGAGATTGAAGCCGGGCTCGCCAAGCGCAACCAGAGCGACCCCGGGCTGAAGGAGATCTACCGCCGGTACGTGGCCAACGCCTTTGAGGTCGAGGTGGACAAGCTGGGGCGGGTGCTCCTGCCCCCGAACCTCCGCGCGTACGCAGGACTGGAGAAGGACGTGGTGTGGCTGGGCCAGGTGAAGCGGATGCACCTGTGGTCGAAGGCGGCCTGGGAGCAGGCGCAGCACGAGGCTGCGAGCCCGGAGCGTCTCAAGGACATGGCCCGGGTCTTCGGCGAGGTCGGCGGCTGAGGTCTGGAAGTGGATGCAGTCTGGGAACGACGGAGTGCGACGATGCTTCAGCGGACGGCGACAGGGCGGCAGGGCACGGCGGCGGTGGGCGCGCTCGACGTGGCGGTGCTGCGCTGCGAGGGCGAGATGGGGGCGATGGAGCTGGCCCACATCGGCGAGGAGCTGTTCCGCCTGGCGCACCGTGGGTGCCACAAGGTGGTGCTCGACCTCTCGGGCATCGACCACATCGACTACCGCGGCCTGCAGCCCCTCGCGGCGCGGGCGCGGCTGCTGCGCAGCGCGGGCGGCGACCTCAAGCTCGCGGGCCTCACCCCGTACATCGCGGCCATCTTCCGGGCCGCGGGCGTGGAGGAGGAGTTCGCGATGTACGACACCGCGGAGGCCGCGAAGCTGGCCTTCGTGACCGCGCCGGCGCTCGCGCTGGTCCGGGGCTGACCGGGTGGAGTTTTCCCACGCGACCGTGCTGAGGGACGAGGTCGTGGGGCTCTTGTCGCCCAAGGAGGGCGCGTTGGTGCTGGATGGGACACTGGGCGGCGGTGGGCACTCGGAGGCGCTCCTCCAGAGCGGCGCCCGCGTGCTCGGCCTCGACCGCGACCCCGCGGCCATCGCCGCGGCCAGCGCCCGTCTGTCCCGGTTCGGCGACCGCTTCTGTGCCGAGCTGGCCACCTTCGCCCGGGCGCGCGAGGTGCTGGACCGCCGCGGCATCGCCGCGGTGGACGGTGTGGTCCTGGACCTCGGCGTCTCGTCTCCCCAGTTCGACGACCCGGAGCGCGGCTTCTCCTTCTCGCACGACGGGCCGCTGGACATGCGCATGGGGGAGGGCGAGACCGCCGCGGGGCTGTTGGTGCGGCTGTCGGAGCGGGAGCTGGCCGAGGTGCTGGAGGAGTACGGCGAGGAGCCCTTCGCGCGGCGCATCGCCCGGGCGGTGAAGCAGGCCTCGCCGTCCCCGACGCGGACCGGAGAGCTGGCGTCGCTGGTGGCCTCCGCCATCCCGCGTGGCTCCTGGCCCAAGCACATCCACCCGGCGACCCGCACCTTCCAGGCGCTGCGCATCGCCGTGAACCAGGAGCTCGCGCAGCTCGACTCCTTCCTGGCCGACCTGCCGAAGCTGCTCGGGCCCGGCGGCCGCGCCGCCATCATCAGCTTCCACTCCCTCGAGGACCGCCGTGTGAAGCAGGCGTTCCGGTCGCTCGAGGGGCGCTGCACCTGCCCTCCCAAGCTGCCCACCTGCGTGTGCGGCAGGGCCGGCGGGTTCCGGGTGCTCACCAAGAAGTCCGTCACCGCCTCCGAGGCGGAGCTGGCACAGAACCCCCGCGCGCGCAGCGCGCACCTGCGGGCGGTGGAGCGGGGACCATGACCGAGCTGAAGCGAACCTCGATGATCCGCCGGGCGATGGGCGCCGGCCAGGCCCGCCTGGTGGTGGTGGGCGCGCTGCTCGCAGGACTCTTCGCCGGCGTGGGCGTCTTCCACGCCTCGGCGCGGGTGGCGGTGGTGCGGGCCGGGTACGAGCTGGACCAGGAGCAGACCCGGCTCAAGCAGCTCCAGCGCGAGAACGAGCACCTCAAGCTCGAGCGCGCCACCCTGCGCTCCGCGCCGCGCCTGGAGGCCATCGCCCGGGCCCGCCTCGGGCTGCAGCCGCCGAGCGCCGGGCAGATCCAGTCGGTGCGCAAGGTGGCGCCGGCGAAGGCCGAGAAGGTCGGCGCGGTCGCCAGCGCAGAGCGGATCCAGGACGAGGAGTGAACCGGGGAGGGCGTGGGGCGCGAAGGCGCGCCGCCGAGGCAACAAGGCTGTAGCAGCACATGGCAGTACGAGGCGAGAGGATGGCCAGGACGTCCAACACCGCAGCCACCGTGGACCCGCGTGCGGTCCGGGGGGTGAAGGTGCGCGTGGCTATCCTCGCGGCCGCCTTCATTCCGCTCTTCGGCGCGGTGTTCTACCGGGCCGTGCGGCTACAGGTCTTCGAGGGGAGCAAGCTCGCGAGCCTCGCCAAGGACCAGTGGATGCGGCAGATCACGCTGCCGGGTCGCCGCGGTTCGGTCTATGACCGCCGCGGAGTGGCGCTCGCCGCCAGCGTCGAGGTGGACAGCGTCTTCGTCGACCCCAGCGAGTTGCCGGACCCGAAGAAGGCTGCCAAGGACCTGGCCCGCGCCGTGGGCGGCGACGCGCATCGGCTGGAGGCTGCCTTCAACGCCTCGCGCCGGTTCGCGTGGGTGAAGCGGCAGACGAGCGCGCAGGAGGCCGCGGCGGTGAAGGCCCTGGGCATCCCCGGGGTCGGCTTCGTGAAGGAGGCCCGCCGGTTCTACCCGCAGCGCGAGCTGGGCTCGCACGTGCTCGGCTTCTCCAACGTGGACGGAGAGGGCATCGAGGGCGTGGAGCGGGCGCTGGACGGCGTGCTCAAGGGGAAGCCCCAGTCGGTCGCCGGGGTCCGGGACGCGCGGGGCCGCTCGGCCATCGTCGATGGCGCCATCCCCAGCGAGGAGCTGGAGGGCGCCTCGGTCACGCTCACCCTGGACAAGGCGATCCAGTACCAGACGGAGAAGTCGCTGGCCGCCGCGGTGACCAAGGCGAACGCGGCCTCGGGCATCGCCGTGGTGCTCGACCCGGCCACGGGTGAGCTCCTGGCGCTGGCGAACGTCCCCACCTTCAACCCCAACGACCCGGGCCGTTCCCCCAAGGCCGCTCTGCGCAACCGGGCGCTCACCGACCAGTTCGAGCCGGGCTCCACCTTCAAGGTGTTCACCGTGGCGGCGGCGCTGGAGGAGAAGGCGGTGCGGCCCACGAGCTCGTTCTTCTGCGAGAACGGGCGCTGGGCCATCGGCAAGCACGCCATCCACGACCACGGCGGCTACGGCGACCTCGACATCGGGCGGATCATCCAGGTGAGCTCCAACATCGGGGTGGCCAAGGTCGCAGAGAAGCTCGGTCGCGAGCGGCTCCAGGCCTACTTCCGGGCCTTCGGCTTCGGCGAGCGCCCGGGCACCGGGCTGGCGGGCGAGGCCAAGGGCTCGCTGCCGTTCCCCCGCGCGCAGATCGCCCTCGCCACGCAGAGCTTCGGGCAGGGGCTCACCGCCTCGGCCGTGCAGATCGCCGCGGCGTACGGCGCCATCGCGAACGGCGGCCAGCTGATGCGGCCGTACCTGGTCTCGCGGGTCGTGGACCCGGATGGTGCGGTGCTCCAGCAGCGCGCCCCGGAGAAGGTGCGGCAGGTGGTCTCCCCCGGAACCGCGCGCGAGGTGCTGAAGATGATGCGCCTGGTCGTGGACAAGGGGGGCACGGCGCCGCTGGCCAAGATGGAGGACTACGAGGTGGCCGGCAAGACGGGGACGGCGCAGAAGGCCGACCCGGCGACCGGCGGCTACTCGGTCGACAAGCGGACGGCCTCCTTCGTGGGCATCGTCCCTGCGGACTCGCCGCGCCTCGTCATCGCGGTGCTCATCGACGAGCCGAAGGGCGACGTGTACGGCGGCCTGGTCGCCGCCCCGGCGTTCAAGGAGATCGCCCAGGCTGGCCTCGCCCACCTCGGGGTCCCTCCTTCGCCGAGCAAGGCGGCGGAGAAGGCCATCGCCAAGGCTGTCGAGCCAGCCGCCGCCCCAGTCATGGACGGCAAGCTCGCCAGCGCCTTCGCCATCGCCGCCATCCAGCCCAGCCTCCCGGCCGTCGCCGAGGACGGCTACCTGGAGGACGCGGAGGGCTCGGTGGAGGGCAGCGCGGTGGTCCCCAACGTCCAGGGGCTCACGGCGCGCGCGGCGGTCACGGCGCTGACCTCGGCGTTCCTCGAGCCGAACCTGCTCGGCAACGGCAAGGCGATAGGCCAGACCCCGCCGGCCGGGACGACGGTGCGGCGGGGGACGCGGGTGGCGGTGCGGCTGGAGT
>CAZAIE010000574.1:0-3991 GCA_964485035.1 uncultured Myxococcaceae bacterium
GGCCGGCGCGCGCCTCGCGCAGCGCGTCCTTGAGCGCCGCCGGGGGCGCCGAGGAGAGCGCGTCGAGCGTGAGCACCCCCGGGGTAGGGTCCCGAGGGACCAGCGCCTGGACGTCGACGCGGAGCTGGTCGCCCGAGACGTAGAGCTCGAGCCGCCGCATCGTCGCCGGGGTCCGCACCAGGGCCTCCGCGATGCGCCCGGCGACCTGCTCCTCGAGCCAGCGCTTGATGGGCCGCGCCCCGAGGCGGGCGTCGAAGGCCTCGGCGACGGCGCGCTGGTAGACCTCGTCGGCCACGGTAACGAAGACGTTGCGCGAGGCGAGCCCGGGGCGGGCCAGCAGGCGCGCCAGCTCCTTGGCGGCGATGGTGCGGGCGACGGCGGGGTCGAGCGGGGCGAAGTGCACCACCTGGTCGATGCGGTTGAACAGCTCGGGCGGGAAGAAGTCGCGGATGGCCCGGTCGGAGTCGAGCTGCACCGCGCGGGCGTCGGGCGCGCCGAAGCCGACCGGGTCGCGCGCCCGGGCGCCGAGGTTCGAGGTCATCACCACCACCGCGTGGGTGAAGTCGGCGGTGTCCCCCGCGGCGTCGGAGAGCCGCCCCTCGTCGAGCAGCTGCAGCAGCAGGTGCAGCGCCGAGGGGTGCGCCTTCTCGATCTCGTCGAGCAGCACCACGCAGAAGGGCTGGGTGCGCACCGCGCGGACCAGCGCGCCCTCCGGCTCGAAGGCGTCGCCGGCCAGGCGCGAGGCGGCGTCCGGCCCCTGGTACTCGCTCATGTCGAAGCGCAGGAGCCGCGTGCCGTCGCCGTAGAGCGTGCTCGCCAGGGCCTTGCACATCTCCGTCTTCCCGGTCCCCGTCGGGCCGGCGAAGAGCAGCACGCCCCAGGGCCGGCGCGGGTCGGTGAGCCCCGCGCGGATGCGCAGGATGAGGTCGCGGCACGCGGTGACCGCGGCCGGCTGGCCCATCACCTGCGCCGAGAGCTCGGCGTCCAGCGCGCTGGAGGAGGCGAGGCAGCCGGCCTCGAGCAGGTAGTCGGGCAGCCCGGTCTCGGAGGAGAGCGCCTGCAGCACCTCCTCGGAGCTGACGAACGAGTCCTCCCAGTCCGAGGCGGCCTGGCGCAGCAGGCGCAGCGCGCGCCCGGGGAACGCCGACGCGCCCCACAGGGCTCCGGCCTGCTCCAGGACGTAGGGGAAGGCGTCGGGGGAGAAGGCCATGGCGTGGCGCGTCTCCAGCGTCCGCGCCTCGTGGAGGAGCATGCGCATCGTCTCCTCGGCGCCGGTGGCGTGGACGGTGAGCACGGTGAAGAGCGCCGCGAAGGAGGGCGCGTCGTCCTCCAGCCGCTGCAGCTGCTCCGGGGTGCAGGCGCCGACCAGGGTGAGCTCCCCGCGGGAGAGCGGGCCCTGGAAGAAGAGCGCGAGGTTGGTGTCGCTCTCGCGCGAGCGGCCGATGCGGCCGAAGGCGTGGAGGTCCTCGGCGAAGAGCACCCGCCGGCCCTCGCGGGCGTCGTCGAGCAGCTCCAGGCAGCGCGCCTCCCAGTCGCCCACGTAGCTCATGCCGGCGATGATGCGCTTGCCCGAGACCTCCCAGACCTCGTGGACCCGGTCGAGGTTGTGGTGGGTGGCCCAGCCGTCGGCGAGGAGCAGGTCCTGCGCAAAGCGGCGCACCAGGGTGCGCTTGCCCACCCCGGGGGGCCCCACCAGCAGCACCGGCGTCTTCTTCTCCCCGCCGAGCAGCAGCTCGAGCTGGGCGCGGTACGGCTCGCGGGGCATGCCGCCCTCGAGCGAGCCCTCCACCGCCTGTGCGGTGAGGCTCACCCCCACGCGGTCGAGCACCCGGTAGCGGCCCTGCTTCTGCTTCTTGTCCTTCGCCCTCGGGTCGAGGTCGTCCCACAGGCCCTTCTTCTTCCCCAGCCGCTCGAGCAGGCCCTTGGGACGCGCCTCGAAGGCGAGCACGCGGATGCCGTCCTTGCGGTCGGACTTGAGTCGCTCCAGGTCCTCGGGCTCGAGGTCCGCCCAGGACTGGTTGAAGAAGCAGCTGGCCTGGGCGTCGAGCGGCTCCTCCTCGCGCACGGGGAACCAGTCGTCCTGCCGCTCCGGATGGTAGGCCACGGTCATCGAGCGGTCCGCGGTGAGCCAGCGCGTCTGGAGCACCAGCGGGAAGACGCCCGCGGCGCGGCGGTGGTCGCCCTCGCCGCGCAGCGAGAGCTCGAGGCGGACGCGCTCGAGGCGGACGCCGGGGGGCATGCGGAACAGGGCGAGATCCCGGGGCGGGGCGGCGGCGAGGACGTTGCGCAGCTCGTCCACCAGCTTGCGCTGGAGCTTGGCCGCGTTGGAGTTCTCGCGGCGGCGGGTGTGCGGCCCCAGGCCGAGGGTGACCCAGAGGTGCCCGGAGGGCGTCCGGCGCTGGTAGACCGCCAAGGTGACGTTCATGGGGCGCAGATTCTGGCACACCCGGTCGTTCCGTTCCGAGCCTCGCTGCGCTACACGAACCCGGTGGGCGAGCGCACCGAGACCATCCTCGAGCACACCGTCGTGGCCCGGCCGCCGCTGGTCCCCGAGGTCGCGCTGCGGCTGGTCACCGAGGCCTGCGCGCTCTGGCGGGCGGGAGAGACGGAGCTCGTGCAGCTCGGGCTCCCGGAGCCGTACTGGGCGTTCGCGTGGCCGGGAGGTCAGGCGCTGGCGCGGCTGCTGCTCGACCGGCCGGAGCTGGTGCGGGGACGCCGGGTGCTGGACTTCGGCTCGGGGTGTGCGGTCGAGGCCGTCGCCGCGTTGCGAGCCGGCGCGGCGAGCGCCCTCGCCGCGGACATCGACCCCTGGGCGACAGACGCGGC
Organism: uncultured Myxococcaceae bacterium; assembly: GCA_964485035.1. GTDB lineage: Bacteria > Myxococcota > Myxococcia > Myxococcales > UBA5297 > CAZAIE01. The sequence goes on from CAZAIE010000574.1 coordinate 2,827, forward strand.
GCGACTCAACGCCGCGCTGAACGGCGTCTCACTCGAGACCACGAGCGAGGATCTCGTGGGATCGGACGATGGCTGGGAGGTGGTGCTCGTGGGCGACGTGTTCTACGAGACCCGCTTCGCCGCGCGCTTGCAGACTTGGCTCGAGGGGCTCGCGAGGCGTGGGGCGCTGGTGCTGGTGGGCGATCCGTCGCGGGGTTTCTTTGCGCGTGACCGAGCGGAGCTCGTGGCGGAGTACGACGCGCCCTCGGACGTCGACGTGGGCGGTCTCTACCTGCGCGCCACGGGCGTCTACCGGATCCGCGGATGAGCGCACCGACGAGCCCTGGCTCGCTCCGCGTGGTCCTGGGATATCGGTGCAACTTCCGGTGCTCGTTCTGCTACCAGCAGCGTCGCGACGGGGCGTTCCTGGCGACGGCCGAGCTGGCCTCCGTGCTCGACGACCACCCCGGCCTCGCCCCGCGTTTCGTGACCGTCATGGGCGGGGAGGCGACGTTGAGCCGGGGCCTGGCCGAGGTCGTCGCGGGACTCCGGAGCCGGTTCCCGAAGGCGGAGCTGAGCCTCACCACCAACGGGAGCGCCTCGGCGGAGGCCTACCTCGACCTCGCGGAGGCGGGCCTGCAGAACCTGACCTTCTCCGTGCCCACCCTCGACGCGGCGCTCTATCCGCGCGTGACCGGTCAGGTCCGGCAGGGGCTCGGGGAGTACCTCGGGAAGATCGACCAACTGCGCGAGAGGGCGCGCTGCACGATCCGCCTGAATGCGTATGCCCACGCAGGCAACGCGCTCGAGTACTACCGGTACTGCAAGGCGCGAGGGCTGCGGCTCACGCTGTGCGAGGACCTGGTGTCCGCGTCCACGGCCACGGCGCAGGCGATCGCGCTGCCTGGCCTCTCGGTGGTTCATGACGACGCGCTGCGGCGAATCCACCAGGATGTGGACGGCTTCCAGGTCTGGCAGTACCGGCACGTGCTCCACTTCCGCGACTACGACAACTTGATCGTCCTGCCCAACGGCACGACCACCGCGGACTTCGCGGACGTCCTGGCCCAGCGCGGTGCGAGGAACGGATAGCGGCGTCAGGGCGGGAGCGGCTGGGCTTCTTCGCGAGCAGGCTCTGGCGCAGCCGGCTCTGGCGCAGCCGGCTCTGGCGCAGCCGGCTCTGGCG
>CAZAIE010000574.1:4091-5423 GCA_964485035.1 uncultured Myxococcaceae bacterium
CTGGCGCAGCCGGCTCTGGCGCAGCCGGCTCTGGCGCAGCCGGCTCTGGCGCAGCAGGCTCTGGCGCAGCAGGCTCTGGCACAGCAGGCTCTGGCGCAGCACCTGCGGCGGGCGCAGGGGTCGCCTTCGGGGCGGGCTGGGCTGGCTTGGGAACCGGAGCCGGCTTCTTCACGCCCAGGAGCGCCCGGTCGCCGTCCGAGAACAGCAGCAGCGGGTCGATGGGCTGGCCGTCGACCATCACCTGGTAGTGGAGGTGGGGGCCGGTGGATCGCCCGGTGTTCCCCGAGAGCGCGATGAGCCCACTGCGCTCCACCGAGGCGCCGCGCTGCACCTTCAGCTCGTCGTTGTGGCAGTACGCCGTGGTGATGCCCCGGCCGTGATCGACCACCAGGAACCGCCCGTTGATGCCGTCCTCCCCCGCGCGCTTGATCACCCCGTGACCGGTCGTCGCGATGGGCGTGCCCACCGGGACCGAGAGGTCGACGCCGGTGTGGTGTGACGCCAACCGGGTCACCGGGTGGATGCGCGAGCCGAACGGCGAGCTGATGCGCGTGTCCTTGGGGACTGGCCAGACGAGGTCGTAGGCGGTCGCGAGCGTGAGCGCGAGCCCCACCGTCTGCACCACCTGCTGGCGCCGGCCCGGGCCGAGGTGCGGTGCGAGAGCCTCGAGCGTGGGCGGCCGCCGCTCGGCCCTGACCCGCTCGACGGCGTGGCGCACCGGCTCCAGCCCCACCACCAGCGCGCTCAGCGCGGCGTCGTCGCTGCCCAGGTCCCGTCCCAGGTCGGCGATGGCCTGGCTCACCGCCTTCAGCCGTCCCGGTCCGGTGGCGAGGTCCGGCTCGCGGGCGCCGCGCTTGGTGAGGAGGTCGCGCCCTTCGGAGGTCAGCTCCACGAGCAACTCCGAGCGCTCGGCGCTGGGCGCGGACGCGAGCAGGAAGCCCTTGAGGACGGCCGGGGCGGCTCCGTGCGCGCGGGCGATGGCGGTGAGCGCGCTCGTGGCCTCGGGGGCCTGGAACCCGGCGGGGGTCGGCCGCTCCGACCCGATCGTCCCGCCGAAGTAGGCGATGAGCTCGGTCTGCCTCCCGCGCATGCCCAGCGCCCAGCGTCCGCCCCGGAGCAGCAGCTCGCCGGCGGGCGTGGTCGTCAGGAGCGTGGCCATGGCCATGCCCGCCATGAGGAGGTCGAAGAGGCCACGCGCGCTCTTGCGGAACATGGCGGGCCTCACCGGAAGAAGGACAGCAGGGGAGCGCCGTAGAACGCCGCGGCGAGGGCCAGGGGACCTGCGATCGAGATCCGCAGCCAGCCGTCGAGCCGACGACCCACGCCGCGGCG
>CAZAIE010000575.1:0-5404 GCA_964485035.1 uncultured Myxococcaceae bacterium
CTCGTCGGCCCCCTCCTCCAGCACCTGGCCGACGAGCCAGTTCGCCACGTGCTGGTGGCCCACCATGATGCTGGTGCCTCCGTCCCAGAGCCCGCCGCTGAGGCACGGTTGCATCACCACGCCGGACGGGTTCTGCCGCCCGAGGATCGCGTCGGAGCGGGAGCAGTTCGCGGCTCCCTTCTCCGTCGCGCGGATCTGCCGGCACAGCTCGCAGAACCCGCTGGGCCGGGTGAGCGGACGGCCCTCGGGGTCGGTGATGATGCTGGCGACGCCGGTGGCCTGCGCGAACGCGTCCTGGATCTTCTGGATCTCGTCGAGGTCGAACAGGTCGCGGAAGGAGACGTCGTCCGCCACCGCGCCCGACTGGGTGAGCACCGAGAGCCGCTGCTGCAGGCCGGCGTTCAGCCGCTGGATCTGGTCCTCGGCCTCGATGCGCCGGGTGACGTCGCGGGCGGCGGCGTAGATGAGCCCCTCGCCGTACGGCGCGCTGCGCCACTCGATGTGCCGGAAGCTCCCGTCGCGGTGCCGGTAGCGGTTCACGAAGCCCACCACCTTCGACCGCTCCGACAGTGTGCGGATGGCATCGAGCGTGGCGGGCAGGTCGTCGGGGTGGACGAAGTCCAGGAAGCGCGCGCCCTGCAGCTCCGCCAGCGGGTAGCCCAGCACCTCGGACCAGGCCGGGTTGAGGCGCAGGAACCGGCCCTCGACGTTGGCGATGCAGAGCATGTCGAGCGAGAGCGCGAAGTAGCGCTCCAGGTCCTCGGCGCTGGCGCGCAGGGCCTCGCCTGCCGCGACCTGCTCCGTCACGTCCTGGATGGTCCCGAACATCCCCACCACCTCGCCCTGGGGACCGAACTCCAGCTCGCCGAGGCCGTGGACCCAGGCCTCCTTCCCGTCGCTCGGCCGCACGATGCGGTAGCGGCGGTCGAAGCGCTGCTTGCGCCCCACCACCTCCTCGGCGAAGTAGCGCGACATCGCCTCGCGGTCGTCCGGGTGCAGCAGGCCAATCCACTCGGGGAGCTCGTGCTCGGGCTGGTACGGGACGCCGAAGACCTCGTCCATGACCCGGCTGCCCACCCAGCGACCGGTCCGGACGTCCAGGTGGTACGAGCCCATGCGCGCCACGCGCTGCGAGCGCAGCAGGTCTTCCTCGATGCGGGCGGCGTCGACCTTTCTCGTCGCCTGCGTGCAGAGCGAGGCGCACCGACCGCCGCCGAGCGGCAGGATGGTGACCTGGAAGCTGCGGCCACCCGCCTTGGACTCGCAGGGCACGGGGACGCCGCTGCGCAGCGCACGGACCCGCGGCTCGAGGAACTCGCGGCCCGCTGCGGGAACCTGCGCTGGAAGCGCGCTGCCCGAACGCCCGACCAGCTCCCCCCGTGGGAGCTCGCACAGCCGCTCGAACGCGGGGTTCACGTCCAGGACGCGCCAGTCGCGCGGCTCACCGTCTTCGAGGATCAGCTCCTCGAGACACGCCCCATCGGGGAGCTGGGCGAACAGCTCGGCATGGAGGGTCGAAACCTCCGGCCCACTCTCCGAGGGACCCTGGGTCCTGTCGTCCGAAGCCATCTCCACCCTGCGCGTCCCGAGTTGCCTGCCTCACTTCTACAGACTGGGCCAGACACCAGCCCGCCCCATTTGCGGTACGGAGCGAGGAAAGGCGGCGTCAGGTCGAGACATCCGCCGCGTGACGGGCGACCGCCCGGTCCTGCAGCCGGGCCAGGAGGAGCTGGGCCAGGAGCGCACCGACGAGGCACATCAGCATGTCGGCCTGCGCGTCCCAGGGGTCTCCCTGCGAGCCCAGGAAGGCGTCCGCGCTCGCGCCCTGCGCCACCGCGGTCCACCACTCGATGAGCTCGTAGAGAGCGCTGATGGCGAGGCACACGCAGGTGGTGAGGAAGAACGTCAGCTTCCCCGGCCGCAGCGGGCTCAGGCGCAGCAGGAACTCGCGCACCACCAGCGCCGGCACGAACCCCTGGAAGAAGTGCCCGAGGCGGTCGTAGTGGTTGCGCGAGAGCCCGAAGGCGTCCCGCACCCAGAAGCCCAGCGGGACCTCGGCGTAGGTGTAGTAGCCGCCGACGATCAGCACCACGGCGTGCAGCGCGATGAACCGCGTGGTGAGCCGCGTGAAGCGGAATCGGGGCCAGGCGATGGCCAGCGCCGCCGCGGCCAGGAGCACTGGCGCCACCTCCATGAGCCAGGTGAATCGGTCGGCCTTGGGACGGATCCCCAGGGCGACCAGGAGCAGCGCGTCGAGGGCCAGCAGGACCAGCACTTCGGTGCGGTAGCGCATCCCCGCCTTCTGCCATGGCGGCTGCGTGCCGTCGAGCCGGGGCATGGCTGGCTACGGGTCGCGCAGCGGGCACTCCTTGCCGCCGACGGTCAGGATGTAGCGCGCGCGCATCGGTCGCTGCTCGACGCGCAGCTCCGCTTCCTGCCCGCGGATGACGCCGCTGAGGATGACCTCCCGCCCTGCGAGCACGCCGGCCGAGTCCGCGACCTTCCCGTCGATCAGCAGCGACACCTTCCCGCCCAGCAGGCCTGCGGCGGCCTGGACCTCGACTCTGGAGCCGTTGCACGTCCCCACGACGCGGTCGCTCAGGCCGCCGGTGGTCGCCTTCTTGGAAACACACTTCCCCTTCTCCAGCCGGCTGCCCGCCGGACAGTCGGGGGTCTTCGGGGAGGCGAGCAAGGCGAGGAGGAGCAGGAGCTTCATGGCGACCTCTTGGGCAGACGCGAGGGCCGCAGCCTACCGCCCCGGACGCCGCGCGCGCGCAACCAACGCAACTCCCCCGGCCGGGCCACGACAATCCCGGACCAGCCCCGCTGCCGCGGGCCACCGCCCTCGAGGATCGACACCATGGCCACCTACTCCGTGAAGTCCGGCGACACGCTCAGCGGCCTCGCCGCAAGGTACAAGACCACCGTCTCTGCGCTGGCCAAGGCCAACAAGCTCTCCAGCACCAGCACCCTCAAGGTCGGCCAGAAGCTCACCGTCCCCGACACCTACACCGCGGCCACCACCGCCCCCACGCAGGACCTGAAGCCGGGAGCGAAGGGCGCCGCCGTGAAGCAGCTCCAGGAGGCGCTGGTGAAGCTGGGCCACCTCAAGTCCTCGGACTACCACTCGGCGCCGGGGGTCTTCGGCCCGAAGACCGAGGCGGCACTGAAGGCGTTCCAGAAGGCCCATGGCGTTGGCGCCACGGGCATCTACGGGCCGCAGACCCGCGCCGCGCTCACCAAGGCCCTCGCCGCCCCGAAGCCCGAGACGCCCACGACGACGACGCAAGGCAAGCCGGCGATGACCTGGGTCGCCTCGCCGAACTTCAGCGAGCGCACCCGGAAGATCGACACCATCGTGCTCCACCACACCGGGCCGGGCGGGACCTCGGGGACGGTCAACACCTTCAAGAGCAAGGCGTCCCAGGTCAGCGCGCACTACGTCATCGGCCGCGACGGCAAGATCATCCAGATGGTGAAGGACCAGGACAAGGCGTGGCACGCGGGGGCGTCGTCCTTCAAGGGCAAGACGGACATCAACCAGAACTCCATCGGCATCGAGATCGTCAACGACGGCGACGGCAAGCAGGCCTACACCGAGGCCCAGTACAAGGCGCTGGAGAAGCTGCTGCCCTACCTCTCCCAGAAGTACGACATCGCGACCGGCAACCTGACGACGCACAAGGCCATCGCGACGCCCAAGGGCCGCAAGTCCGACCCCTCGTCGAACTTCGACTTCGCCCGCGCCCAGCGCGCGATGAAGTGAGGGCTGGCGCGCTTCGTGCTGTTGGCTGGGGGCATGACCGCTCACGCCCCCGGCCGCGCCGCCGCTGCGTCCGGACGCCCGCATCGCTGCGGCCCTGAGCCCACGCTCTTCCTCCGCCCTGGGGGCTGGACCAGAATGGCCGGCGCATGAGCCTCGGCGCCCCGCTCGGACTGCTCGCGCTCCTCGCCCTCCCGGCGCTGGCGGCGGCGTACTTCTTGCGCCGCAGGCAGCCGCCCCGGGTGGTGAGCGCGCTCTTCCTCTGGGCCTCGCCGGACTCGCGCGCCGAGGCCGGACCGCGCCTGGAGCGCTTCTCCCGGGAGCTGTCGCTGGCCCTGGAGTCGCTCGCGGTCCTCGCGGCCGCGGCCTACCTCGCCGACCTGCGCCTCTCGGGGCCGTCCGCCCAGCGCCACACCGTCGCCGTCCTGGACGGCAGCCTCTCGATGTCGGCGCGGCTCCCCCAGGGCCGCACGGTGGCCGAGGAGGCCAGACTGCTCCTCGAGCGGCTGGCGCAGGACGACGGCGGCGTGGTCACGGTGATCGAGTCCGGACCGAGGCCCCGCCTCGCGCTCGGTCCCGCCGCGCCGCGCTCCGGGCTGCGCGCGCTGCGCTGGCAGCCCACCGGCGCCGGACACGATCCCGCGGGGGCGCTGGCGCTCGCCCGGGAGCTGGCCGGAGCCGGCGCGCGGGTGCGGCTGCTGACCGACCGCCTCCCGCCCGAGGCCGCATCCTGGGGGCCCGAGGTCGAGGTGCACGCGGTGGGCGCGCCGCTGCCGAACCACGGCTTCGTCGCCGCCTCCCGCTCCGACCGCGACGGGAAGGCGACGCTCGCGCTGCGGCTGGCCCAGTTCTCGGCCGAGCCGGCGGAGCTCGCGCTCGAGCTGCGCTCCGAGGACGGCGCGCTGCTGCACGAGGAGCGCGTGGCGCTGGCGGCGGGAGAGGAGAAGGCCCTGCTCGTGGAGCTGGCCTTCGGCGGACCGGTGGTGGCGACGCTACCGCCTGACGCGCTCCCCGACGACGACCGGCTGCGGCTCCCCCCGCAGCCCGTCCGTCCCCTGAAGGTGGGTCTTGCGCTCCCCGAAGGGCCCGCCGCCGAGGCCGTGCGCCGCTTCCTCGCCGCCGACGGCTCGGCCCAGCTGGCGGAGCCCGCCGACCTGACCTTCGCGTCCCCCGGCGCCAGGGTTGCACCCTGGACGGTGACCCTGGGAGCGCATGGGGAGCCCCGACCGCTCGTCGGGCCCTTCTTCGCCGACCGGCGCCACCCGCTGCTCGACTCGGTCCCGCTCGAGGGGCTGCTCTGGTCCGCGGGTGGCCGGGTCGAGGGCGCGCCGCTGCTCACCAGCGGCGAGGCCGTGCTGGTCGCCGAGGAGCCGGGCCCCGCCTTCGCCTTCAACGTGGCGCTGGAGCGCTCCAACCTGCACCGCACCGCGGCCTGGCCGGTGCTGCTCGCGAACCTCCTGGCGCTGCGCCGCGAGGCGCTCCCGGGCTTCGGGCGCCGTGCGGTGGCGCTCGACGAGGAGCCCACCGCCCACCTCTCGCCCGACGCCCGCTGGTCGCTCGCGGGACCCGCGGGAGAGCACCCGCTGCGAGGCGTGGGCACGGTGAGGCTGCCGGCCCCTGGCGTCCCCGGGAGCTACCGGC
>CAZAIE010000576.1:0-5388 GCA_964485035.1 uncultured Myxococcaceae bacterium
CGCTCGGCCTCGGCCTGCTTGGCCATGGCGCGGCGCATCTCCTGGGGAAGGTCCACGTCCTTCACCTCGACGTTCGCGACCTTGATGCCCCACGACTCGGTCTGCAGGTCGAGGACCTCCTGCAGGTGGCGGTTGATCTTCTCGCGCTGGCTGAGGAGGTCGTCGAGGTCCTGCTGGCCGAGGATGGCGCGCAGGGTGGTCTGGGCGAGCTGGCTCGTGGCGTAGAGGTAGTCCTCGACGTGGATGATGGCCTTCTGCGCGTCGACCACGCGGAAGTAGATGACCGCGTTGACCTTCACCGAGACGTTGTCCCGGGTGATCACGTCCTGCGGCGGGACGTCGCGCGCGACGAGGCGCATGTCCACCACCACCAGCCGGTCGACGAGCGGGATGATCAGGTTCAGGCCAGGGGTGCGCGTGCCTGCGAACCTCCCGAGCCGGAAGATGATGCCGTTCTCGTACTGGTTGATGATCCGCACCGAGGCGGCCAGCAGCGTCAGCACCACGACGGCCGGAATGACGAGCGTGATCACGAGAGTCTCTCCTGGAGAGGGCGTCCGTGCCCCCACCTGCCCGAGTTCCGGCGGATCCTACCGCGCGCCCTACTTCTTCGCGGGGACCGGCGCCTTGCCGAAGACCTTCATCACCTGCTGGAGGTCGTCCCAGACCACCTTCTTCTGGGTCGGGTCGCGCAGCAGGTAGGCGGGGTGGAACGTGGGCATCAGCTTGATGCCGCAGTACTCGCGCCACTTGCCGCGCAGCCGGGTGATGGAGGTCGAGTCACGCAGCAGGGTCTGGGCCGCGAACTTTCCGAGGGTGACGATGACCTTGGGCTGCACCGTCGCGAGCTGGGCCTGGAGGAACGGCTCGCAGGCGGTGATCTCGTCGGGCTCGGGGTTGCGGTTGTTGGGCGGCCGGCACTTCACCACGTTGCAGATGTAGACCTCGTCGCGGGAGAAGCCCATCGCGCCGATCATCTTGGTGAGGAGTTGGCCGGCGGCGCCGACGAAGGGGATGCCCTGCCGGTCCTCTTCCTCTCCCGGACCTTCGCCCACGAAGACCAGCTCGGCCTTGTGCGCCCCCACCCCGAAGACGATGTTGTGCCGCTTCCCAGAGAGCTTGCAGCGCTGGCAGTCGCCCAGCTCCGCGCGGATCTCCTCGAGGCTGCGGATGACGGTGGGCAGCGGCCCGGGCTTCGAAAGCGACGCCGCCGTTGGCGCCACGGGAGCGGGAGCGTTGGTCGGAACCGGCCTCACCGCCGGGACGGGCTGGACAGCGCGGTTCGGCGCAACGGGCTCCGGTGCAGGCGCCACGGGTCGCGGACGCGGCTCCGCGGGCGCGCCCACCGCGGCCCGGACCGCGGCTCGAAGCGAGGGCCCCTGCCCTGCGGCGGCGGGACTCGCGGCCGGAGCCGGAGCCGGAGCCGGAGCCGCGGCCTTCGGGACCGACGGCACGTCACGCGCCCCACAGTCCCGCAGCCACTCCAGGTGTCCCCGAAGGTCCAGCGCGAGCCCGGCCAGCTCCTCGCGTTCGCTCGCCATCGCAGCCTCCCGCAAGAGAAAACCCCTCCCCGCCGTGAGCGAGGAGGGGCCTCTCAAACCATCGCTACTTGGCCTCGGCCGGCTTCGCCGCCTGCGACTTGCCCATGATCTCCTCGAGGAAGATGGTCACCGGGCTGGCGATGAAGATGGACGAGTAGGTGCCGACGAAGATGCCGAGGAACATCGCCGCTGCGAAGTCCCAGATCTGCCCGACGCCGAAGATGAGCAGGCCGACGAGCGCGAACACGGTCGTCGCGCTGGTCAGGATGGTTCGGGACATCGTCTGGTTGATCGACCCGTTGATCACCTGGGTGAGCGGCGCTCCCTGTGCCTTCGCCAGGTTCTCGCGGATGCGGTCGTAGACCACGATGGTGTCGTTCACCGAGTAGCCGACGATGGTGAGCAGCACCGCGACCGAGGTCAGGTTGAACTCGCGGCGCGTGACCACGTAGTAGCCGAGCACCACGATGACATCGTGGAACATGGCCACGATGGCTCCTGGGGCGAACCGGGTGTCGAACCGGAGCGCGATGTACAGGAGGATGGCGATGGCCGCGTAGAGCACCGCGAGGATGCCCTTGGTCCGGAGCTGCTTGCCGACCTGCGGACCGACGAACTCGACGCGGCGCAGCTCGGCCTGGGGCAGCGTCCCCTTGGCAGCGAACTCACCGAGGGCCGAGGCCACCTTGGTGGAGATGCCGGCGGTGATCGCGGTGACCCCGAGCTTGTCGGACGTCGCCTTGATGCCCTCGGCGCCGTCCTGGGCCTTGATGCCCACGGTGGCCAACGTGGCCCGAACCTCTTCCGGGTCGATGGGCTGCTTGAAGCGCAGCTCGATCTTGTCGCCGTAGTCCGGGTTGAACTCGAACGAGCCGAGGTTCGCGCCGAACTTGCCGGTGACGGCCTCCTTCGCCTTCGCCACCTCGGCCGTGCTCAGCAGGCTGATGCGGCCGATGCGGATGAGGAACGAGTGGTCGCTGGCCGCGCCAAAGAGCTGGACCGTCGCGTCCTCGAAGCCCGCCTCCTGCACCGCCTTGCGGACCTCGACGTCCTTGGCCTCGCCCTTGAACTGCACCTCGAGCTCGGCGCCGCCCTTGAAGTCGACGCCCCAGTTCAGGCCGCCGATGGCCGCCCCGAGGAGGATCGCCAGGTTCAGGACGATCGAGCCGACGATGAAGGTGTTCTTGTGCTTGAGGAAGTTGATGCTGAGGTTGTGGGGAATCAGTTCCATGAGCCGTCTCCGTGAGCCCTAGCTGGTAGTCGGGGGGGCGGCGCCCAGGTCCCGGGCGCCGCGTACGTGGTCAGACCGAGATCTTGGTCCAGCCCTTCCCGATGACGAGCCAGTCGATGATGGCCCGAGTGACGACGATTGCCGTGAACATGGAGCAGAGGATGCCAATGATGAGCATCACCGCGAAGCCGCGGACCGGGCCGGTGCCGTAGTTCAACAGCACCAGGCCGGCGATGAGGGTCGTGACGTTGGCGTCAAAGATGGTCCAGAAGGCCCGGCCGTAGCCTGCCTCCACCGCGCCGCGCAGGGTCTTGCCCAGCCGCAGCTCCTCGCGGATGCGCTCGTTGATGAGCACGTTGGCGTCCACCGCCATGCCGAGCGTGAGCACGAAGCCGGCGATGCCGGGGAGCGTCAGGGTGGCGTTGAAGAAGGCCATCGCCGCGAGGTTCAGGAGCGCGTTCATCACCAGCGCCACGTTCGCGATCATGCCGGTGGTCCGGTAGTAGAAGGCCATGAAGATGAGCACCAGCACCACGCCCACCACCGCGGCGAGGCTGCCCTTGCGGATCATCTCGGGCCCAAGAGACGCGCCGACGGTGCGCTCTTCGCCGATGGTCACGGGCGCAGGCAGCGCGCCGGCCTTCAGGACCAGGGCGAGGTCGCTCGCCTCCTCGATGAGCTCCTGGTAGGCGCGCATCCCGCCCAGGGTGATCTGCGCGCTGCCGCCAGAGATCTTCTGCTGGATGACCGGAGCCGAGTTCACGGTGCCGTCGAGCACGATGGCCATGCGGCGCCGCACGTTCTCACCGGTGACGCGCTCGAAGTCCATCGCGCCCACGGAGTTGAAGGCCAGCGAGACGTAGGGCTTGCCGCCCGCCCCCGACGAGTCCTGGCTCACGTGCGCGTCGGAGATGTTCTCGCCCGTCATCTCCTGCTTGGCCTGCAGCAGGTAGGTCTTGTAGCCGTCGCAGGCGTTCTTCTTCACCTTCGAGGCGATGCACTCCAGGCCCATCTCGCGGCCCTCGGGCATCTTCGGCTCGGCGGTGTTCTTCACCAGGTCCTCGAGGACCTGCCGCGCGGTCTCGCCCATGGCCTCGAGGCGCGGGGTGCTCGCCACGCCGCTGGCGGTCTCGTGGGACTCGACGGCCCGGGTCACCTTGACGCTGCCGACCTGGAGGAACTCGACGGTCTTGCCGCCGTCCACCGTCTCGCTCTCGACCTTCATGCCCGCGGGCGGGCTCTTCTTGAGCGCCTCGAACAGCTCGTTGAAGTACTGGCCCTCGTCGTCGCACATCTTGAACTCGAGCTGCGCGGTGCGGCCCAGGAGTTCCTTGGCCTTCGCAGGGTCCTTGAAGCCAGGCAGCTGGACCAGGATGGCGTCCTCACCGCGCTTGGCGATGATGGGCTCGGTCACGCCCCACTTGTTGATGCGGTTGGAGATGACCTTGAGCGCCTGATCGACCGCGCCCTCCTTCAGGTACTTCACGCTCTGGTCGCTGTAGGCGAGCGCGAGCCCCTCGGCGCCGTCGTTCGAGACCAGGTGGAGGTCGTTGTAGTAGTCGAGCAGCGGCTTCTCGGCCTTCTCGAGGTCGGCCTTGTTCGCCGCGGTGACGCGGACCTTCATCCCGTCGCCGGTGGCGACGATGCCGGGGTGGCCCTTCTCCTTCGCCCAGGCGTTGATCTGCTCGGCGCGCCGGTTGATCTGGCTGCGCAGGGCCGCGGGGGTGTCCACGCCCATCACCAGGTGGATGCCGCCCTGGAGGTCGAGGCCGAGGTTCAGCTTGGTCTTGTTGCTCGGCGCCCAGTCCGGCAGCACCGCCGCCAGCTTCTCCGGGTTGTTCCGCTCTTCCGTGGGCAGCCGGAAGTAGTAGAAGGTCGGCACCAGCAGCCATAGCGCGAACAACACGATGGCGACGATGAAACCTGCCCTCCAGTAAGACGCGCGATCCATCGAACTCCCCTTGCTCCGACCCGAAGCCGTCGGGCGCAATGACCTGCCGATTTGAAAGTGTTCTGGGGACTACTTCTCCGACTTGGCTTCCTTGCCCTCGCCCTTCTCTTCGAGCAGCGACTCCGGCGCCTTCCCAGAGATGGAACCCGCGAGGATCTTCACGCGGGTGGACGGGGCGATCTCGACGACGATGAACTTGTCCGCGACGGACTGCACGGTGCCGATGATGCCGCCGTTGGTCACCACCACGTCGCCCTTCTTCAGGGCGGCCAACATGGCCTTGTGCTCCTTCATCTGCTTCGACTGCGGGCGGATGAGGAAGAAGTAGAAGATGACGACCATCACCACGAGGAACCCGACGGTGGTCAGCGGGCTGGCCTGGCCGGCGGCCTGGGCGAAGACGGCCTCGAGGACGCGATGGGCGATGGGCGCCTGGGCGGCGGCGACTGCTGCGAACGGCACGGAAACCTCCTGGCGTTCCAGGCTCGACTGTCGACTGTGCGACCCCCAGCCTGGACCTTGAAGGGCGCACCTTCTAGCAGAGCGGTCCAGCGCCAGCAATCGAAAACCAAAGACCTTCCACCGGTTGGCTCGGTTGACGCCCCCGGGAGCGGCCGCGAGAATGCCCGCCCTCCCGGAGGCCTCACCCCATGAAAGCCCTGGCC
>CAZAIE010000577.1:0-5385 GCA_964485035.1 uncultured Myxococcaceae bacterium
GCCCTGGTGGACGCCGGCATCCCGGTGGAGAACCAGACGGTGCTCCTGCGACGCGTGAACTCCAGCGCGCGGGTGCTGCAGGACCTCTTCCGCCAGCTGTTGACGATGCGCGTGCGCCCGTACTACCTGCACCAGCTCGACGTGGCCGAGGGGCTCGAGCACCTGCGCACGCCGCTCGAGGCGGGCGTGGCGATCCTCGCGGAGCTGCGGGGCCGGACCACGGGGCTCGCGGTGCCGCACCTGGCAGTGGACCTGCCTGGTGGGGGAGGGAAGGTGACGCTCCAGCCCGACTACCTCGTCTCGCTGGACGGGCGCGAGGGCGTGTTCCGGAACTGGCGTGGGGAGACCTACCGCTACCCGCAGCCCCGGGAGCGGGACTGCGCCTGCCCCTACGAGGAGAAGTACTACCGGGGGCGCTAGGCCGGGCTACTCCTCCGCGGCGCCGCCCTCGGGGGCCACCGGGATGTCGATGCCCTCGGAGCCGCCGCCGCGCTGCACCTTGACCCCGTTCTCCTCGGTGGCGGTGTCGGCGTTCCCCTCGAGGTCGACCGGGTTCTTGTCGTCGAAGCCGCGCTGGACCTTCACCTCCTGCGGTCCGTCCTTCTTCTTCTCGGCCTCGGCCTTCTTGGCCGCCTCTTCCTTCTTCTTCTTCTCGGCCCAGCCCGCCTTGGCCTCCTCGGAGGACTTGAGGCCTTCGCGGCCCATCTTCAGCTTGGTGGTCTCGTACTCGCGCTGGCTCGTGCCGTGCTCGTTCAGCACCTGGTCGCGGGCGCCGTTCATCTTCTTCTCGTAGTCCTTGCGCTCCTCCTGGCTCATCTCGCGCCAGGAGCGGTTGCCGTACTCGGCCTTCACCGCCTGCTGCTTGGCCTCGACCTCCGCGGAGATCTCGCCGGCCTCCTTGGCGTCGAGCGCGCGGGCTGCGCCGGGAGAGAGGAGGGCCAGGGCGGCAAGGGTGGAGAGGAGGGTGGGGGCAGGGCGCATGTTCGACTCCCGTGAGGTGCGGCGCAGTCTAGCACGAGGACCGGTGGCGCGAGGGCTCCCGGCGGCCGTAGTACAGTCCGTGGACTCCGGAGGAACCATGGCCATCCGTGAAGGGAAGTGGGACTGCCCGCAGTGCGGCTTCAAGGGGAACCGCGGCAGCGAGCAGAAGTGCCGCGGCTGCAGCAAGGTGCGCGGCAACGAGGTGCAGTTCTACGTCGACGACGATGCCGCCGAGGTCGCCGACGAGGCGCAGCTTGCCAAGGCGGCCGCGGGCGCCGACTGGATCTGCCAGTTCTGCGACGCCATCAACCCCGCGACCGGGAAGCAGTGCAGGAGCTGCGGCGCGGAGCGGACCGAGAAGAAGCGCGCGCAGAAGGAGATCCTCGACCAGCCTCCGCCCGCGGCCCCGCCCAAGAAGTCCCGGACCGGGCTCTTCGTGGGCCTGGGCGCGCTGCTCGCGGCCGTCGTCGGTGGGTGGCTCGTCTGCTCTCCCTCCGAGAAGGTCCTCCAACTCGCCGAGGTCTCTTGGGAGCGGACCGTCGAGGTCGAGGCCTACGGCACGGTCCGCGAGGAGGCCTGGAAGGACGAGCTCCCCACCGGCGCCCGCGTCCAGTCCACGACCTCCAAGGTGCACCACACCAACAAGGTGCAGACCGGCACCAAGACGGTTTCCAAGACCGTCGAGGAGAAGGTGCAGACGGGCACCCGCACCGTGAAGGTGGGCAAGAAGGACCTGGGCAACGGGTACTTCGAGGACATCACCAAGCAAGAGCCGGTCTACGAGAAGCGGAGCCGCACCGTCACCGAGCAGGAGCCGGTGTACCGCGAGGACCCGGTCTACAAGGACTGGTGCACCTACGACATCGACAAGTGGCACAAGGCCCGGGTAGAGCGGGCCGGGGCCAAGGACGGCAGCCCGCGCTGGCCCGACACCCGGCTCGCCGGCGACAAGGAGCGCGAGGGGGCGAAGACCGAGGTCTACCGCGCCGTCTTCAAGGACCCCAAGGGCAAGACCTACGAGTGGAAGAAGGCGCCGCTGGACGCCTGGCAGAAGCTCAAGGTCGGTGAGGGCTACAAGGTCGTGGTCAAGCTCGGGGACGTGACCGGGCTCGCGCCGGCGAAGTAGCCAGAACCCGTCGTTTTCTTGCGGGGTTGGCGCACGCTCCTAGAATCGGGGCGTGCGCCTCTTCTTGCCTGCGTTCGCCGTCGCCCTCCTCGCTGCGCTCCCTGCGCGCGCGGAGGAGACGGTGCGCATCGCCATCGTGGACGGCGCGAGCGAGATCACCCTGGCCGGCAAGCGGCTCGAGGTGCGTCGGCTCGAGAGCGGGGAGAAGTACGCGCCCGCGCCCGGCGGCCGCTCGGTGGTCTACGTCTCCCAGGGCCAGATGATGATGGACGGCGCGCCGGTGAAGGACCGGGACGGCGTGAAGTTCCGCAGCGACGACTTCGTGAAGGTCGCCGAGCAGCCGGTCCGCGGGCAGATCGAGATCCGCCGCAGCGGCAAGGGGCTCATTGCCATCAACGTCGTGCCCCTCGAGGACTACCTCGCCGCGGTGCTCGGCTCGGAGATGCCCAAGAGCTTCCCCGTCGAGGCGCTCAAGGCCCAGGCCGTGGCCGCCCGGACCTACGCCATCCGCCGCAAGATCGAGACGTGGGGCAAGCCGTACCACCTGGGCGCGACGGTGCTGCACCAGGTCTACGGGGGCGCACGCGCCGAGGACGCCCGCACCCGCGAGGTGGTCCGCGCCACTGCGGGCCAGGTGCTGGTGTGGAAGATGGAGCCCATCGAGGCCTACTTCCACGCATCCTGCGGCGGCCGCACCGAGTCGGGAGAGGAGGCGCTGGGCCGCCCGCTCCCGTACCTCGAGTCGGTGGACTGCGAGTGCGAGAGCCAGCCCAACGCGACCTGGGAGATGAAGCTCGGGGCCAAGGACTTCCAGGGCCTCGCCAAGGACGTGAAGGAAGTGAAGATCCTCGACCGCTCGCCCACCGGCCGCGCCCGGCGTGTGGTGCTGGCGTCAGCGTCCGGCAAGGTGGTGGTCAGC
This sequence comes from uncultured Myxococcaceae bacterium, assembly GCA_964485035.1. Classification (GTDB taxonomy): domain Bacteria; phylum Myxococcota; class Myxococcia; order Myxococcales; family UBA5297; genus CAZAIE01. The sequence goes on from CAZAIE010000577.1 coordinate 3,027, forward strand.
GGCGTCGACCTGCGCCGGACCGTCGGGTACCAGAAGATCCGCTCGCTGGACTTCGAGGCGCAGCGCAAGGGCGACGGCTTCACCCTGAAGGGGCACGGCCACGGCCACGGGGCCGGCCTGTGCCAGTGGGGCGCCAAGGCGTTCGCCGAGAAGGGGTGGGAGTACCGCAAGATCCTCGCCCACTACTACCGGGGCGCCGAGATCCGGAAGATGTACTAGGCGCAGCGCGGCGAGTGGGCTATTAGCCTGCGCCCCGATGAGGCTCGATGACTTCGACTTCCAGCTCCCCGACGAGCTGATCGCCCAGGAGCCGCTGCCGCAGCGCGACGCCTCGCGGCTCCTGGTCCTGCACCGCGACGGCGGCAACGAGCACCGCAGCTTCCGCGACGTCCTCGAGTATCTGCGTCCCGGTGACCTGCTGGTCCTCAACGACGCCAAGGTCATCCCCGCACGGCTCCTGGGGAAGAAGGTGGACACCGGCGGCAAGGTCGAGCTGGTGCTCACCATGCCCCTCGGGGACGCCAAGGGGACCTCGTGGCGGTGCATCGGCCAGGCCTCCAAGGCCATCCGCGCGGGAATGCGGCTCGACTTCGATGGGCTCGCGGCAGAGGTCGTGGCCGCGGTCGGAGACGGCAGCTACGACGTGCGCTTCGAGTCGCAGGACTTCGCGGCGGACCTCGCGCGGGTGGGCCGCATCCCGCTGCCTCCCTACATCAAGCGCGACGTCGGCGAGGTCGACCACACCCGCTACCAGACCGTCTTCGCCGAGCGCCCCGGCGCCGCCGCCGCGCCCACCGCCGGCCTGCACTTCACCGAGGAGCTGCTCGCCGAGGTCAAGGCCCGGGGGGTGTCGCTCGCCCGGGTGACGCTGTACGTCGGGGCGGGCACGTTCCTGCCCATCCGCGTCGAGGAGATCGAGAAGCACCGGATGCACGCCGAGCGGTACGAGGTGCCCGAGGGCGTGGTCCGGCAGATCGACGCGGCGCGGGCGGCCGGTGGGCGGGTCATCGCCGTGGGGACCACCGCCGCGCGCACGCTCGAGTCCGCGGCAGGGGAGGACGGCCGCGTCGCGGCAGGGCCCGGCACCTCCGAGCTCTTCTGCTACCCCGGCTACCGCTTCCGCGTCGTGGACGCGCTGCTCACCAACTTCCACCTCCCCCGGTCCACCCTGCTCTTGCTGGTGAGCGCGCTCGCCGGCCGCGAGCGCATCCTCGCCGCGTACCAGGAGGCCATCGAGCGCCGGTACCGCTTCTTCTCGTACGGCGACGCGATGCTCATCCTCTAGGAGTCCTGCGATGTCCCTCGTCCGCTACGAGCTGCTCTCCACCGACCCCGACACCCGCGCGCGCCGCGGCCGGGTGCACACCCCGCACGCAGTGATCGAGACGCCGGTCTTCATGCCGGTGGGCACGGTGGGGTCGGTCAAGGCTCTGGGCCCCGACGACCTCGCCAAGGACGACGTGCGCATCATCCTGGGCAACACCTACCACCTGTACCTGCGCCCCGGGCACGAGCTGGTGCAGGCCATGGGCGGGCTGCACAAGTTCATCTCCTGGCCCAACGCGATGCTCACCGACAGCGGCGGGTTCCAGGTCTTCTCGCTCGCCGAGCGGCGCACCATCACCGAGGAGGGCGTGACCTTCCGCTCCCACCTCGACGGCTCCAAGCACCTCTTCAGCCCCGAGAGCGTGATCGCCGTCGAGGAGGCGCTGGGCGCGGACATCATCATGGCGTTCGACGAGTGCCCCAACGCCAAGAGCCCGCGGCCCTACTTCGAGGAGTCGCTGGCCCGCACCACGCGCTGGCTGCACCGCTGCGCCAAGGCCTGGAAGCGGGAGCGCAGCTCGCTCTTCGGCATCGTGCAGGGCGGGCTCTTCGAGGACCTGCGCAAGCGCCACGCCGAGGAGATCTGCTCGGTGGACCTGCCCGGCTACGCCCTGGGCGGCTACAGCGTGGGCGAAGAGCCGGCGGCGATGCACGACGGGGTGGCCTTCAGCGCCCCGCTCCTGCCCGCCGACAAGCCGCGCTACCTCATGGGCGTGGGCACGCCCATCGACCTCGTGACCTGCGTGGGCCACGGGGTGGACATGTTCGACTGCGTGCTGCCCACCCGCACCGCGCGCAACGGCCTGCTCTTCACCAGCGAGGGCAGGGTGGTCATCCGCAATGCCCAGTACGCGCGCGAGGACCGGCCGGTGGACGCCGCGTGCACCTGCTACACCTGCCGCAACTTCAGCCGCGCCTACCTGCGCCACCTGTTCGCGACGCAGGAGATCCTCGCGATGCGGCTGAACACCATCCACAACGTGCACTACTTCGTGGACCTCATGGCCCGCGTGCGCCGGGCCATCGAGGAGAA
>CAZAIE010000578.1:0-5371 GCA_964485035.1 uncultured Myxococcaceae bacterium
GAGCTCTCCACGTCTTTAGCGGCCTGCGGGATCCTCGGTTGTTCCAGGTCTTTCGCGAGGTTTCCGGGCGCAACCAGGCTGCGGCCCTGCAGGTCGAGGCGGCAGACCACGGGCAGCGGGGTCGTTGGAAAGAGCCGACGGAGTGGTGGGGGGTGAAGGGCGCGATCCGTCGGATCGGGTACTGGGGTTTGTCGCTCTGGTGCCAGCGCCACCTGTCCTTCGTCCTGGCAATGGGAACCTTGGGGGTCGAGTGGTTTGCCGGCTCTGGCTTTCGGCGATTGGGTCTGTTCCCTTTTGGCTACAGTGTCGAGGGGGAGGGGGCGCTTCCTGAGCGCGACGTCCCGACCGAAAAGCCCTTCCGACTGTTGTATGTCGGCCGGCTCGAGTTGCGGAAAGGGGGCCGGCTGTTGCTCGAGGCCCTTCGGGGCCTTTTGGAACTCGACTGGGACTGCACGTTCGTGGGAGACGGAGAGGACCGCCAGCAGTTGGAGGCGCTCGCTGCAGAGTATCGCCTTCAGGGGCGGGTCCACTTCGCGGGAGCCCTACCCAACCGCGCTGCGACTGACGCGATGACGCATTCCGATCTGCTCGTTCTACCGAGTTTCTACGATGGGTGGGGTGCGGTGGTGAACGAGGCACTGGCACGTGGAGTTCCGGTGGTTTGCACGATGGCCTGTGGTGCCCGCGACCTGATCCGTTCGCCCTTGCATGGAGCCGTGAGCGCCGCAGACGCACCAAGCCTTGCAGCGGCGCTTCGAGGCCGGATCCTGCTGGGGCCTCCCGACGTCGAGGAGCGGCAACGGCTTTCCGGTTGGGCGGCATGTGTCAGCGGGAGTGCCCTCGCAGAGTATTTCCTCAGGATTGTTGAGTATGTGCAGGGGGGGGCCGCAGGGAAGCGCCCCCTGCCGCCATGGATGGCTTCCGAGTCTCGTGGAGATTTCGAATGACAGACACTATTCCGGTAACAATCGACGACAAGCACGTTGTGGTGGTGGCATCAGCAAACCATGCTTTCTGGGAGCTCTGCTCCTCTGGCAAATGGGAGCGCGAGACCTTTGTCATCTTCCGGCACTTCCTGGATCGGGCGCACACCTACATCGACATGGGCTCGTGGATTGGCCCAACGGTTCTTTTTGGATGCGGGTTGTCAAAGCAGGTCCACGCCATCGAGCCCGACCCCCTTGCCTTCGAGGAACTGGGCAGGAATGTCGAGGCCAACCGGCCTGCGACCGCCAACGTGCAGTTGCACAACGTGTGTATCGCAGCGTCATCCGGCGAGGTGGGCTTCGGAAGCCGGACTGGGGGAGGCGATTCGACCTCCAGCATGCTGTTTTCGGACGGTGCCACACAGTGGAGGGTCGCAGCACTCAGCTTCCACGACTTTGCGAAGCGGGTGGATCTCGACCACTGCAACTTCATCAAGATGGACATCGAGGGCGGTGAGTACTCCGTTCTTCCCTCGATGCGCGCGTTTCTCGAGGATTCCCGGCCAACCGTCTATCTCTCGCTCCACCCGGGATTTCTCGAGAAGTCCGGGCCAGGGCTTGCCAGCGCTGCCTTGCGTGGAATGCGGCGGCTCCAGTCGACCGCCCGCCTGCTATGGAGTCTCAAGTCGTATCGCCACCTCTACGACCCTCGCGGCCGTGTACGGCCAGTGAGCGCGCCACGTACTTGGAAGGGACGTCTTCACGAGCGGGTGGCGCGGGTGGGGTGGAAGCCTTTCGCCATCCTCCGGACGACTGCCTACGGGGTGGCGGGCATCAACTCGACCCTCGTGGCAACCGACCTCGAGTGGCGTGGCGAGGACTGAACGCGCCAGGAGAGGGCCGCTGTCCTGTAGCGGCCCTCCCCATGGCAGCCGTTTCCTCAGCCGCTATTCGCAGGAGCAGTGCGCGGTGGTTGTCGCGTTGTTCCTAGGAGTCGGAGTGGCGGCAGTGAAGTCGGCTGAGTTCGAACCCGTGTCGGTGCACCCGGCCGCACCTCGGGTGACGGCGGTTGTGGTGGACGCAGCCGGTGCCGCCGTGGTCTCCGAGCAGTTCGCCGTGCCGTACCCGACGAAGTCGACAATGGTTCCTCCGGTAGGACAGGTGCCACTCAGCGCGGTGGTGGAAGACACCAGGGCCACCTTTCCATTGGTTCCGCTAATGTCGGTCGTAGCGGTCTGGTTCGGAGTCGGGAGGCTGGAGCCGTTGCCGGCTGCTGCCCCGAACAGTTGGATCAGATAGTAGCCGCCTGGAGCGATGGAGCCGGTCAGGTTGAGTTTGGCGGTGCTCCAACTGGACCCGGTCGCCGAGGCATACTGGATGGACCATCCGGAGAGGTTGACCGTCGCGGTCGCCGACCGATTGTGGAGTTCGACGAAGTCATTCTTCCAAGGCGCTCCCGGGTTTCCGCCGCCTCCATAGACCTGGCTGATCACGACCACGGAGGGAGTGCAGGCGAGCAGGTCCGAAACAGAGATGCTGAGCGTGGAAGACAGATTGCCGTAGCCCGAGGCATTCTCGCCCTGCACCGCCCACTGCCGGGTTCCCATAGGGAGCGTGACGGGCGCCGGAGTGGTGCACGTGGAGATGGCGCCATCGCAGCCGAGTTCCGCGGCGGTGTAGGTGTAGAACGCGACCCCTTCGAGCCAGATTCGGTACGACGTGGCATTGGAATCCGCCCTGGTCCAGGAGAAAACCTGGCTCGAGGTGACGCTGCCGGAGGGACCGATGGGAGTCGGCTTTCCAGGCAAGACGTTGCCAGAAACAACCAGGGAGGCGCTCGTGGAAAAGGCGCTGCTGCCCCCTGCATTGCTTGCCTGCACCGACCAGGTGGTGCTGTAGCCCGGGGGGAGTGCCAACGGAGGCGTGGTGCAGACCTCCGCGCCGTCACATCCAAGTTCAGCCGGAGTGTAGGTGAAGAAGCCGATGCCGAAGATCGCCAGCCGATACGAAGTGCTAGAGGTGCTCCGGTTCCATGAGAAGGCCTGAGAGGCGCTGGCTTGTCCGTCGGGCGTCAGGTTTGTGGGCGCCGTTGGCGGTGCGGTCCCAGAGACAATCAAGGCCACAGGCTCCGCGAACGGCCCAGAGCCCTCTGCTCCGATGCCCTGGACGGACCACTGCGTCGAACGGCCTGCAGGCAGGGAGACGGGTGAGGTCGTGCACGTGGTTGCACTAGCGCACCCCAACTCGGAGGCGGTGAAGGTCAGGAAGGCGTGTCCTCCGATCCACAGGCGGTAGGAGGTCGCCGTGGCGTCTCCTCTCGTCCATGTGAAGACCTGGCTGATGGTTGCTGCTCCACTTGGCGCAAGGTCGGTGGGGGCGGTAGGGGGCGGCGTACCACCGACAGTAATCGTCACTTCGGGCGCCCAGGTGGTCCAACCGCCGGACGCATTGCCCTGGACCGACCAGCGCCGTGTCCCGTTCACGAAGGTGATTGCAGGCGTCGTGCAGGTGGTGCCCCCGCCGCTCCCGCAACCGAGTTCATCCGCGGAATAGGAGTAGAACGCCACACCCTCCAGCCAGAGCCGATAGCTCGTGACCGTCGCATCGGCAACCTTGGTCCAGGTGAATACCTGGGTACGGGCTGCAGTGCCGGCGGGAGAGAGGTCAGTTGGGCTGGGACCCGTGCCGCCCCCAAGCGGCGAAGTCAGCGTGACGAACTCGTCGTCGATCGTGGGAGCGGGTGAACTGTCACAACTGGCGAGAAGGACGGCAAGGATGAGGATGGGTATTCGATTGTGCATGGGGATGCTCATGGACGGGTGTTGCCGGCCGCATTGGGGAGAGAGGGGGAATCGCGAGACACCAGGAGATACTTCGAGATGGGAAGCGTTGAGTGGTAGCCGTCGGAGAACGTTCCTGAATACAGGCCGGCGTAGGACCATTCTCCGCCGCCTTGTTCGTTGATCATGAAGGCTGTGACCCCGATTTGCAGCGGACTCCCGACCGAGGCGAAGGGAATGGCGAATTCCACGAAAGAGCCGTTCCGATACGAGGTCAGCCCTGGCATTGAGGTCGAGGACCATGTCGACGTGAACGACATGGCATCGCGATACGAGTCGTTTGCCTTCCACCGGATGTGGTAGTCGGCTTCGAAACCCGCCGGGAAACCAGCTGCTTGCGTGTTGTAGGTCACCCCGGTGGCCGTCCCGCCAGTCTTGGTATCCAGGTAGATGAGCACCCACTTGGCCGGATCGTTCGATGCAATGTCACTGCCTAGATAGCCGACATATAGATTGGTGGAGTCCCAGGTGACGTAGGCGGAATAGCTTCCCGAGGTTGTGGAGAACGTCTCGCCAGCAGTGAAGTCGTTGATACCATCGATTGAAATGGAGTGTTGGTATCCGGCCGTGATGGACAGGGCCACGGACATCTGGCCATACCCCGAGGCGTTGGCGCCTTGTACTGCCCAGGTACGTGAACCCAACGGAAGCGTGAGCGGCGACGGCGTCGTGCACAGGGAGGAACCGCCCGCGCAGCCGAGCTCCTCGACGGTGAAGGTGTGGAAGGCCACGCCCTCGACCCACACCCGGAAGGTTGTTGCATTGCTGTCAGCACGCACCCACGAGAAGACCTCGCTCGTCGAGACCGTTCCGGTTGGAGATTGGGCCGTGGGCCTTCCGGGCAGTGCCGTGCCGGAAACCGCTATCGCGACAGCAGGAGCAAAGAGACCTTCTCCGCCAGAATTGAGACCTTGCGCAGTCCAACTCGTGCTGAGTCCCGGTGGGAGGGTGATGGCGGGAGAGGTGCAGGTCGGCGACACCTCACAACCCAGCTGAGCGGCCGTCCAGGAGTAGAACCCCACTCCGAAGACGGCTAGGCGGTAGGAAGTCGCAGTTGCGTCCGCGCGCGTCCAAGCGAAGGCTTGCAGGGTGCTGGCAGAGGTCGTGGGAGAAAGGAGGGTAGGGGCTCCTGGGGGGGCGATGCCGCTCACGGTCAGGGCAACTGTAGGAGCAAAGCCGCCACTTCCTTCTGCGCTGATTCCCTGCACGCTCCAGCTTGTTGAGAGTCCCGGCCGCAGGCTGACCGCTGGGGTCGTGCAAGTTGCAGTCGCGCCAGCACAGCCCAGCTCGCTCGCGGAGTACGTCAGGAAGGCCAGGCCGCCTATCCAGACTCGGTAGGAGGTCGCGGTGGAATCGCCGCGGGTCCAGGAAAAGACCTGCGACTCGGAGGCGGCTCCGGAGGGAGCGAGGTTCGTTGGGGCGGTCGGGGGAAGCGCGCCCGCGACGGTGATCGTGACCTCTGGAGCCCAGGTGGTCCACTCACTTCCGGTCGAGCCCTGGACGGACCAGCGCCGCGTCCCGGCGACGAATGTGATGGCCGAGGAGGTGCACGTTGATCCGCCTGCGAGGCCGCAACCCAACTCGTCTGCGCTGAAGGAATAGAAC
>CAZAIE010000579.1:0-5367 GCA_964485035.1 uncultured Myxococcaceae bacterium
AGCAGGAGGTGAACGCCAAGAGCATCATGGGCGTACTCATGCTCGCCGCGACGCAGGGCTCGTCCATCACCCTGCGCGCCGAGGGGGGCGACTCGGAGCAGGCCCTCAAGGCGCTGGGTGAGCTGGTGCGGGCCGGGTTCGGAGAGGGCAGCTGACGTGGCCAGCGGACCGGTCAAGACCACCTCCTCCACGCTCTCCGGCATCGGCGCCTCTCCCGGGGTGGCCCTGGGGCGGGCGTACCTCATCGAGCGCAGCCGGGTCTCCTTTCCGAAGTACCGCATCCCCGAGGGCGAGGAGACCGAGCTCGAGCTCTTGCGGCTCAAGACCGCGGTGGCGCTCTCGGACGTCCAGCTCTCGGAGGTGAAGGCGCGGGTCGGCGCGACCGAGGGCACCGACCACGCGATGATCCTCGAGGCGCACCGGCTGATGCTGAAGGACCCGATGCTCACCGGGGCCGCGCAGCGCCTGATCGCCGAGGACCACATCAACGCCGAGTGGGCGGTGAAGCGGGTGGTCAAGAAGCTCCGGGCGAGCTTCGACGAGCTCGAGGACGACTACTTCCGCGAGCGACGCTCGGACATCGAGTTCGTGGGCGACCGCATCGTGCGCAACCTCCTGGGCCACGTGGTGGACCTGGACCCCGAGGGCGACGAGATCCCCGCGGGGTGCATCGTCGTCGCGCACGACCTCTCGCCCGCGGACGCCACGCTGCTGATGCGGCGCGGGCAGATCGCCGGGTTCGTCACCGACGTGGGCGGGCAGACCTCGCACATGGCCATCGTCGCCCGGGCCAGGGAGATCCCCGGGGTGGTCGGGGCGGGCCGGGCCAGCGAGGTCATCAAGCGCAACGACCTCATCGCGGTGGACGGGCAGACCGGCACGGTGGTGGTGAGCCCCTCCGAGGACCAGGTGCTGCAGTTCCAGGAGGCGCAGCGGCGCAACCTGCTCGCCGAGCAGGCGATGCTGCGCACGCGCGACCTGCCCACGGTCAGCGCCGACCAGGTGCACGTGGCGCTGAACGGCAACCTGGAGTTCGTGGAGCAGGTCCAGAGCCTGCTCGCCCACGGCGCCGAGGGCATCGGGCTGTACCGCACCGAGTTCCTGTTCCTGGAGCGGGAGACCCCGCCCTCGGAGGACGAGCACTACCAGGCCTACCGCACCGTGCTGGAGGCGGTGGGGACGCGCCCGGTGACCATCCGCACCCTGGACCTGGGCGCCGACAAGGTGCCGCGCGGCCCCAACGCCAAGAAGCGCGAGCGCGAGCCGAACCCCGCGCTGGGCCTGCGCGCGGTGCGCTACTGCCTCAAGAACCGGGACGTGTTCCTGTCCCAGCTCCGGGGCATCCTGCGCGCCAGCGTGCACGGGACCATCAAGATCATGTTCCCCATGATCAGCGGGCTGACGGAGCTGCGCGAGGCCCGCGCGATGCTGGAGCGCGCCAAGGAGGAGCTGACACGCCAGGGCGTGCCGTTCGCGCCGCGCATCCCCGTGGGGATCATGGTGGAGACGCCCGCGGCGGCGATGGCCGCGGACAAGCTGGCCCCGGAGTGTGACTTCTTCTCCATCGGGACCAACGACCTCATCCAGTACTCCATGGCCATCGACCGGCAGAACCGCGAGGTGGCGTACCTCTACCGGCCGCTGCACATCTCGATCATCCGGCAGATCCAGTTCACCGTCCGCGAGGCCCACAAGGCCAACATCCCGGTCTCGATGTGCGGCGAGATGGCCGGCGACCCGATGTTCACCCTGGTGCTCCTGGGCCTGGGCCTGGACGAGCTCTCGATGGTCGCCTCGCAGATCCCCCTGGTGAAGCGCATCATCCGCAACGCCAGCGCCGAGGACGGACGCAGGCTGGTCGACCAGATGCTCAAGCTGAACACCGCCGAGGAGATCGAGCGGTTCGTCCACGCGGAGATGCGCGCCCGGTTCGGCGACGTGCTCGGCGGCTGAGGCGAATCGAACCTGGCACCAGGGGACATCGAACCTGGCACCAGCAGCCACATCTGCCCCACTCCGGCACACACCGTCCCACATCGACGCGTCGGGTCAGCCCAGGTGCAGCGGCTTCCCTCTGGCGGGACCGTGGCACATCGGTTGCTCATGCCTGTTTCCGCCGCACGACGACGACGAGGGCGGCGGAAAGGGGGCAGCAATGAACGCAACTGGAAAGCCCGGCGAGCGGACGACGACACCCATCGCCACGCCGGGGGGACGCAGGCCACTCGCGGTGTTCACCATCGTGGAGACGGACAGTGACAAGGCGCTGTGGCGCAGGGTGGGCTGTGCGTTCGTGAACCGGGACGGCTCGTACAACCTGTTCCTGGACGCACTGCCGGTGAACGGCCGGCTGCACATGCGCGAGAGCGATCAGACGCCGCTCAACCACGAGCGGACCAACCAGTAGTCCAGTCCAACCAGCAGTCCAACGAAGCAAGGCGGGCCGACGAGGCTGCGCGAAAGGGGAGGTTCTATGTTCGGGAAGATGATGAAGGTGGTGGCGTTCGTGGCGGCGATGGCGGTCTCGGGCTCCGCGATGGCGGGCAGCGGCAAGAAGCTCAACCTCACGCCCCGGGAGATCACCGGCGTGGTGAACGTCAACACCGCCACGGCCAAGGAGATCGAGCTGCTGCCGGGCATCGGCAAGCGCACCGCCGACCTGGTGGTGGCCTACCGCGAGAAGTCGCCCTTCAAGGCGCCGCACGACCTGGTCAAGGTCAAGGGCATCGGGGAGGGCACCTGGAAGAAGGTGAAGAACCACGTGACCATCACCGGCCCCACCACCCTCGCGCTCACCGGACGCAAGGTCCCCGCCGCCGCCGAGGCCGCGCTCGAGAAGCCGCGCACGGACAAGGCCCCGGCCCCTGCCGCGAAGGCCGAGTAGCCGAAGGCTCTGGAGCGCCCGCCGGTCCCTTGGGGGAGGGACCGGCGCGGCGCTCCTCGTGTATCGGGGCCGGCCAGATCGGCCGGCGGCCAAGGAGGCGGACCATGCGCAACAAGGCAGAGAGTCGGGAACGTGGGCGGGCGGCCGAGGAGCGTGAACCTTGCGGGGCGGGCTTCCACGTGATCCCGCCCGACGAGCCGGACGCCGAGACCGTGGTCCGCGCGCTGCGGCGAGGAGACGACTGCGCCACCCGGGTCCTGCGCTGCGCCCACGCAGTGCACGCCGAGCTGGGCCCAGGGCTCGAGGACTACCTCTACGCCCGCGCGCTGGCGCTGGCCCTCGCCCGGGAGCGCATCCTCTGCGAGCGGGACGTCTTCGTGGAGGTCCGCTACGCCGGCTCGCTCGTCGGCAAGCGGCGCCTCGCCTTCCTCACCGACACGCTCGCGGTCGACCTCGCCTCGGACCTGCCGGAGCCACCCGAGCGGACCGACGCCCGCGCGGAGTCGCTGCTGCGCTACCGGCCGGTGGGCCTGGCGCTGCACTTCGGGGGAGCGAGGCTCCAGGCCAGCCGCGCCGAGGGGACCTGAGGGCTCACTGCAGCAGGAGCAGCCCCACCGCCACCCCGACCGCCATGAGGCTCGCCGCCGCCAGCAGGATCCACCGCAGCGGCCCGCGGCCCGCCGGAGCCGACGCTGCCGAGGGAGCGGGGGGTGAGGTCACCTGCGGAAGGTCCCGGGTCACGGTGACGGGCAGGCCCGCCTCCTGGATGCCCCGCAGCGCCTGGCCGATGGCCTCCTTGAGACGCAGCACGTACCGGTCCTCGCCTGCGTAGACCTCGAGCGCCTCGGCGGCGCGAGAGAGGCGCGCGGCGTCGGGTGCGCGATCGGTCCGGACCAGGTCCGAGGCGTTGGCCGCCGTCGCCGCCTCCACGCCCTCCACCCTCCCGGTGCGCAGCCCCAGCTCCGGAGTCCACACGAAGTAGTCGCCGAAGAGCGTCAGCTCCTGCCGCCGCAGGCACCCCTGCGGGTCCACGTACGACAGCAGGTCGACGTCCACGCCCTGGTGCCACACCCGGCGCAGCCCGTCCGACTCCTGCGTCTCCGCCGCGCGGATCCGGGAGAGGGACTGGACGGCCTGGGCAGCCTTGTTCACGGCCGCGATTCTACGGCCGGACCAAGAACCTCCAAATTCCGGGCACCTGGACTCTCCAAGCAACTTCTGGCACACATGTACGACAATGTCGGCCAAACAGGAGAGACCGATGCCCACCATTCCTGCAGTGAGCGGTACGACGACGGTCCCGGCGAGCGGGACGACCGGCCCCTCGAGCCTGAAGAACAAGCGCTTCGCGGGCGACCCCAACCTCGAGCGCGTCGCCAAGGGCGAGCTGACGCTCACCAACGGCGCCAAGGGCGAGGCCGTGACCCGCCTGCAGCGCGCGCTGCTGGACATGGGCTACTCGCTGCGGCCGTACCCCAGCAAGACCACCGGCAAGATGGTGGGCGGCGTGGACGGCGCGTGGGGCAACCAGACCAAGACCGCGCTGATGAACTTCCAGCGCCACGCCTCGCACTCCGACCCCAAGGTGAAGGTGACCGGGAACCTCGACGCCGCGACGCTGGCCGCGCTCGACCGGATGGCTCCGCCGGTCGCGGGCAAGGCCTGGAGCTCGCCCAACGAGAAGCTCCCGCTGCCCTACTACAACGGCAAGCAGGTCCGCGTGGTCATCGTGAAGGACGAGCACCGCACCTACCTCTTCGACAAGCAGGGCAAGGTCGCCGGCATCTTCTCCAACGCCGTCGGCGCCGCGGCCTCGCAGACCGACACCGGACTGAAGAAGGTCACCGGCAAGCTCGGGCGCGCGGACGCCGAGGCGGTGGGCAAGCAGCTCTGGAACAGCCCCAAGGCCTTCGGCGACCGCATCGTCGAGCTGTCCTGGGCCGACGGCCGCTCCTCGGGCGAGGAGATGCACGGGACCTACGCGTACGACCAGATGGGCATGGACGTCTCCCACGGCTGCGCCCGCCACTACAACGAGGACATCATCACCATGTTCGACGCGCTCGCCGTGGGCGACCTGGTGGCGGTGGTGGACTCGCTCGCGGACCCCAAGCTGAAGAAGTAGTCGATCGCCCTCACCGACTCGCTGGACCGGGGGCGCCCTTGAGGCGCCCTCGTCGCGTCCGGCTCACTTCACCGGCAGGACGTACTCCCGCCCACCGAGCGCCAGCACGAAGTCCCCGCCGCGCGGCTCCAACAGCTCCCCCAGCGAAAACTGGGCGGACCGGCCGAAGCGGGCGCTCAGCCCCGAGGCCACCCGGCAGTACAGGACCTCGCCCCGCAGCTCGAGCGTCTCTGGGGAGAGCGGCTCGGTCGCCCCCGTGGAAAGCTCCATCAGCACCCGCTCGCCCTCGGCCCGCGCCGTGAGCACCTGGACGGGCGCGTCGAGCGCGGTCACGACGCACCAGTCCGCGCCCACCCGC
>CAZAIE010000580.1:0-5364 GCA_964485035.1 uncultured Myxococcaceae bacterium
GCTGGACCTGGGCGCGTACGAGCACTGCGTCGGGGCCTGCGCGGGGACCGACGCCGGGGTCCCCATGCCCCCCGACGCCGCGTTGTCAGCACCGGACGCCGCCAAGCCGGGGCCCGACGCTGCCACGACGGGTCTCGACGCCCAGCCTCCCGGCCTCGATGCCACCCCCGTGGCCACCGACGCAGGACCGGACGGGGAGGACGCTTCCGGGCTGACCTCGAGCGATGCGAGTGCCCTCGGCGCCGACGCCACGCTCGCCCCCGACGCGGCCGCCCCGGCCATCCCCTCCACTGTGAGTTCGTGTCAGTGCCAGACCTCGTCGGGTCCCGCGCTGTCGCTCCTTGCACTCCTGGCACTGGCGCGCCGTCGGAGGGTTTTCCCGGCCTGAGCGCCGGGATTTCGCACCGCGCACGGGTAGCTTCGCACCGGGTCGGTTCCGGTGGATGATGCCCGCCACTAGCTTGAGAAGCCTCGGGGGGCCCGAGACTTCGATGACCATCCGATTCCTTGCAGTGCAGTGCGCGTCGTGCGGCCGGATCTTCGAGCTCGAAGAGCGCGACATCGCAGCCTCGACCAAGCGCCCCGACGGCAAGCCGTACGTCTACTGCGCGGTCTGCCTGTGCACGAGCCACCCGCCGCGCAAGGGCGTGAACTCCAAGCGTCCAGTGTGAGCCTCAGCCCAGCGGCGCCGCGAGGCGAAAGCCCTCGGCCAGCAGGCGATCGACCTGCGCCAGCGCCGCCTGCAGCCGCTCCTCGCGAGTCCCCCGCAGCCACTCCCAGCGCCGGCCGGTCGCGCTCAGGCGCTCGACGAACACCGAGGTCATCCACTCGCGCAGCGACTGCCCGTCCCGTAGGCCGTCCTGGACGAAGGGCACGTCCGCGGGGTGCGTGAGCAGGTAGAGAGGATGGACACGGCCCAGCGCCTCGACGCGCTCGGAGCGACTCCCGACGTAGCGCTCGTGCCAGACGCCGGTCGCGAAGGCGTCGGTGTCGCAGACCAGCACCGGCCCACCGACCCTGGCCTCGAGGTCCTCGCGCCGGTTCTGCTCGGCGGCGATGCGCTCGAAGCCGCTCGAGGGCCAGTCGAGCTCCTCCAGCGCCGGTTCTGCCCTGCCCTCGAGCTGCGCGCGCGCCCGCTCCGTCGCCCACAGCTCCATCGTGTAGTCGCGTCCGTACTCGGGGACCCAGCGCGTCGCGCCGAAGGGCCCGCCCCGCTGCCGGAGGCGATGCGCCAACTCCGCCGCGAGCGTGGTCTTCCCGGTGGACTCGGCGCCCACCACCACCACCCGGCGGGCAAACCAGGCGCGGACGGGAGCCGAGAGCAGGTCCCACGCTCCGACGGGATCGGCCCGGACCCGGGTGCCAGAGATGGGCGCGAGACCGCGCGAGGGGTCGACCGAGACGTGGCGCGCGCCGAGCCTGCGGCCCAGCTCGGCGCCGTAGGCCTCGGAGGTGAACACCGCGTCGATGGGCGCTTCGGTGAGCTGCCGCGCCCCCGCCTGCATCAGCCCGACGTGCGCCCGCCAGATCGCGTCGTCCTCGAGATCGACCGGGTGGTCGTCCACGACGCCGGCGACGTGCACGTTCGGCTCCGACGCGTGCACCTCGCGCATCCAGGCGACCCGCGCCTCGAGCGGGATCGACTCGACCTGCGCTGCCATGACCACGACGCTGACGCGCTCGCAGACGGACGCCGCGGTGCGCACCAGCAGGTGATGCCCCGCGTGCGGCGGGTAGAACTTCCCGATGACCAGCCCGTGCTGTGGCCTCACGCCGCGCCCTCGCCCGCTGCAGTTGCCACCGCGGGGACCCCGCGCAGCTCGCGCTGCCACGCCCGCAGACCCACGATGCACAGGCACAGGAAGACGACGTAGAGGCCCGCGGTGGGGTACAACCCGCGAACGATGTAGAGGGGCACCGAGAGCACGTCCACGGCGATCCAGATCCACCAGGACTCGAGCAGCTTCTTGGCCTGCCCGTACGTCGCCGCGAGGCTCAGCGCGAAGACCGACGCGTCCCATACCGGCACCGGGGAGTCGGTCATGCGCGAGAGCCAGAGCGCCGCGGCCGCGGTCCCGGCGAGACTCGCCGCAGCCAGCCAGGTCCACTCGCGGGACGTGGTGCGCCGGACCGGGAGCCGGCGCTTGCGCTCCTCGGGGTCGCCGCGCGCCCACTGCCACCAGCCCCAGACCGCGAGGACGGCGAAGACGACCTGCAGGACCGCGTCGCCGTAGAGCTTCGACCACCAGAAGATGAGGAAGAAGAAGAGGTTGTTCGCCAGCCCCACCGGCCAGTTGAGGATGTGCTGCCGCGCGACCAGGACGACGCAGAGCACGCCGGTCACGTCGCCCACCAGCTCCGCCCAGGTCACTGGCCCCAGGAAGGGCTGCTGCAGCAGCTTCAGGACTGCGTCCATGTCTCTCCCAGCTCGCTCTGGTAGGGCACCGGCTTGCGGTCCCGTCCCAGCCGCTCGTCCAGCTCGACGTCGATGCGCGCGCCGGCCCCGAACAGCTCGAGCAGCCCGGCGCGGACGGCCTCCGCCGACACCGGGATGCCTGGAACGGGACGCAGCACGGCGCGGCAGGAGCCGTCGGCGCGCTGCAGGAACTCGTGCTGGAGCACGGCGAAGTCGTGGCGCAGGGTCCGGCCCACGTCGACCGGGTTCACGGGAGAGCCATCGAGCGCGCGGAAGAGGACGGCGCCGCGGCCCTCGAGGTCCGCCAGCCGGCGCTCGCCCCCCTGGGCCTCGAAGCGGGCGAAGTCGCCGGTCCGGTAGCGCAGCAGCGGCAGGAACGGGTTGCGCCCGCCGCTGACGGTGATCTCCCCGCGCTCGCCGTCGGGCACCGGGAAACCCTGCTCGTCCAACAGCTCGACGTGCAGGTCCGGCGCGAGCAGCGCGAGGCCGTCGGCTCCGGGCTTCGAGCACGCGATCGGCCCGGTCTCGGTGGTCGAGTACCAGTCCAGGACCGGACACCCGAAGCGCTGGCCCAGGCGCTCGGCGAGGGGCCGGGGCAGCGCGACCGCAGTGGAGAGCAGCGCGCTCGGCCGGGCACGGATCTCCCAGCGCAACAACTCCGCGAACGACGCCGGATCGCCGGCGAGGAAGCCCGGGGACAGCTCCTCCACGAACCGTCGCGCGTGCTCCGGGCCGCCAGACCAGGCGTGCGGATTGAGGTTCACCCGCGCAAAGCCCGCCTCGCGCCAGACGCTGAAGATCGCGGCGTAGGTCCAGATCCGCGCCTGGGCGTGCAGGTTCATGCAGGCGAGGCCGTCCGGCCCTTGCTGGACCTTCGCACCGTGCCAGGCCAGCGCCCGTTCTCCCAAGGCGTGCAGCTTCGCCACGGCGCCCGGGTGATGCGGGACACGCAGCGCGTGCCCGGTGGTGCCGCTGGTCTCGTAGACGATGAGCCGGCCGAGGTCTGCGTCGAGGGGAACGAAGCGCTCGGCTGCGGCGGCGAGGTCGGCACGGCACATCGTGGGCAGGTACGCCCAGTCGCGCTCGAAGTCGAAGCCCTCGGGGATGCGCTCACCCCACAGCGGCACCTGCTCGCGCAGCCGCGACGCCCAGAGGACCAACCAGCCCGGCGCCGCCCGCTCCGGGAGCGCCGCCCGGTCCAGCCGGCCGCGGAAGTCGTCCACCGCGGACAGATCCTCGGCCAGGAGGTGGTCGCCTATCTCGTGGGTCCAGCGAGGGGCGCACGGATGCTGCCGGATGCGGTCCAGCGCCCGGGCGCCGGCCTCGGAGATGAGCGGGTTGAGCAACCGCGCAGCGGACAGGTCCATGGCTACTCCGACGAGTACCGGGCGGCAGCCTGCCGCGCCGCCTCGGCCTCCATCTTCTCCCTCACCTTGCGCGCCCGCTCCGCCTGCGCCTTCGTCTCCGCGACCACCTTCGCCCGCTCCACGCTGCTGAGCGAGCGCAGCCGGTCGGCGGCCTGCGCCTCGTTCTCGCCAGCCGGACGCAGGTCCAGCGCAGCGAGCAGCGCTCGGGCCAGTTCCTCCCGCCGGTCCGGGTCGGTGACGAAGAGGTCCGCGGCCACCAGCCCCGCGAGCGCGCGCAGCCCGCGCTGGAGGAACGCCTTCACCTTCACCGCGTGGCGGGCCTCCTCGCGCAGCCACGAGTCGTGGCAGAGCCAGCACGTGACCAGCGCCAGGCGCAGCCAGTTCCGGTCGCCGCTCCCCGTTGCGTTCCAGGCGGCGACCTCGCCCGCGGTCACGCCCTCACCCGAAGGTGCACCCAGGTCCTCGAGCAGATCGGCCACCACGGCCGCGACGTTGATGCCGTCGGTCTTGCCCTTGCTCATCGGCTCGGCCAGGAACTCCTGCGGACACTCGGAGAGCCGCCGCGTGAGCGCGTCGATGGTGGGCACCGTCATGCCGCCTCCTTCCCGCCGTACCGCTCGCGCGCGAACGCCCGGGCGAACGCCAGCACCTCCTCCATCGTGGTGACCGGGTGGATCTTCCAGCCCATCGCCTGGAGGTGGTCCACGTCCTGCTGGTGCGCCGAGGGGTTGATCTGCAGGACGGCCGTGGCGCCGCCTCCCGCCTTGGCCGCCGCCTCCCGGGCGATCTCCCAGCCGCCCTGCACCTGCTTGAGCATGTAGAAGAAGTCCGAGTCGCTCACCACCAGGATGTGGGTCGGCCGCTTGCGCGGCTCCTGGTCCACGAAGGTCTCCTTCAGACGCAGCACTCCGAAGGCGTACCCGGTCCCCAGGTAGTCGGTCATCACTCCCAGGATCTCGCGCTCGCTGCGCCCGAAGCCCTCGGTCTGCGCGTGCTTGCCGGGCTCGCCGCTCAGGCAGGCCATCACCTGCGCACCCGCGCGCAGCGCCGAGAGCGCGAGCACCGTCCCGGCGATGACCGGGAACGAGACGTTCGCCGCGGGGTTGGACATCGAGCCCGAGCAGTCGATGCCCACGTAGAGGTCCAACGGCGTCCGCTTGGGCTCGCCGCCCTCGCTGGTGCCGTAGGTCCGCTCGAGCGTCGTGACCCCCGGGATGACGAGCGGGCTGTGGGCCAGCGTGCCCACCCAGTCCACAGACTGCAGCGGCGAGCCCACGTCCCAGACGTCGAGCCCCTCGGGCAGCGGGTCCGCGGCCTGGCGGTGCAGCTTCGCCGGGAACGGCACCAGGTGCGGCAGCGCGCGCTCGCGGTAGTAGCGCATCACCACGTCCTTCTCCCGCGCCCGCACTCCCAGACTCTTCATGAGCTGCACGAAGCTGCTCGGGTCGCGGTAGTGCTGCTTGCGCCCGCCCACCTGCTCCGCCGCGGTCCCCTTCCCCGGCTCGGCCGCTGGTCCGTCGGCTTCCGGCGGGGCGTCGATGCCGGTGATCGCCGGGTCGAGCGCCGGGTGGATGTTGCCGC
>CAZAIE010000581.1:0-5359 GCA_964485035.1 uncultured Myxococcaceae bacterium
GGATGGCCACGGCGGCGGCGATGCTCCCCGAGCCGCCCCCCACCTTCCAGCACAGCCGGCTGGAGGCCCTGGCGCCCGCGCGCCTCCTCGGCGCGGAGGGCCGGATGGTGCTGCGCAACCTCGCCCGCAGGCCCTGGCGCGCCGCGCTCTCGGCCACGGGCATCGCCGCCGCCGTGGCCATCCTGGTGGTCGGCCTGTTCTTCGGCGACTCCTTCGACGCTTTGGTCTCGCTCGCCTTCGAGCGCGCCCAGCGCGAGGACGCCACCGTCACCTTCGTGAC
The DNA here is from genome assembly GCA_964485035.1 of uncultured Myxococcaceae bacterium. Classification (GTDB taxonomy): domain Bacteria; phylum Myxococcota; class Myxococcia; order Myxococcales; family UBA5297; genus CAZAIE01. The sequence goes on from CAZAIE010000581.1 coordinate 281, forward strand.
CCCGCTGCCCGCCAGCGTCCTCGGCGACCTGGCCGCGGAGCGCGGGGTCCGCGCCGTCGAGAGCTTCCGCGCGGTGCCGGTCACCCTGCGCCACGGCCCGCGCAGCTGGCGCAGCGGGCTGCTCGGCCTGTCCCCGGACGCCGCGCTCCACCAGGTCGTCGATGGCGAGGGCCGCCTGGTCCGCCCGCCCCCGGGCGGCCTGCTGCTCTCGGAACGGCTCGCGAAGATCCTGGAAGTCCGCGCCGGGGACCGGGTGGAGGCGGAGCTGCTGGAGGGGAGGCGCGGGACTTACTCGCTGCCGGTCACCGGCCTGGTGGACGACCTGCTCGGCGTCACGGCCTACATGAGCCTCCCCGCGATGAACGAGCTTCTGGGCGAGGGCGCCCTGGTCTCCGGAGCGTTCCTGGACCTCGACCCGGCCGAGGAGCAGCGGGTGTTCGGCCGGCTGAGACAGGCGCCGCGGGTGGCGGGCGTGACCCTGCGCAGCGCCGCGCTGGCCGCCTTCCGCGAGACCAGCGCCGAGATGATCCTCTTCTTCGCCGGCCTGCTGGTCCTCTTCGCCGCCGGCATCGCCATGGGCATCGTCTACAACACCGGTCGCATCTCGCTGGCCGAGCGCGAGCGGGAGCTGGCCACGCTCCGGGTGCTGGGCTTCACGCGAGGGGAGACCTTCGGCGTCCTGGCCGGGGAGATCGGCGCGCACCTCGCGCTGGGGCTGCCCGCAGGCTGCCTGTGGGGGCTGGGCTTCGCAGTGGTGGCCACGAAGGTCTTCGACTCCGACCTGTTCCGGCTCCCGGTGGTGGTGACCGCCCGGACCTACGCCCTGGGCGTCGCGGTGGTGATCGCGGCCGCGCTCGCCGTGCTGCTCGCGATCAGGTCGAGGATCGGCCAGCTGGACCTGGTCGCCGTGCTCAAGGCTCGGGAGTGAGCCGAAGGAGTGCCTCATGCGTCCCCTCAAGCGCCTCGCCATCCTCGCCGCCGCCGCCACGCTGGTCCTCGGGCTCACCGCCGCGCTGCTCCCCGGAGCAGTCCCGGTGCAGTCCGCCGTGGTCACTCGAGGGCCTCTCCGGGTCACCGTCCAGGCGGCGGGCCGGACCAGGGTGCAGGACCGCTACCTCGTCTCGGCCCCCACCCTCGGCCACCTGGAGCGCGTCGCCCTGCGCGCCGGGGACCCGGTGGCCGCGGGCCAGGAGCTGGCCTGGCTGGTCCCCGCCGCTCCGGCGCTGCTGGATGCCAGGTCCGTCGCCGAGGCGCAGGCGCGGGTGCTCGCCTCGGGCTCGGCCCTGGCCGAGGCCCGGGCGCAGACCGAGCGCGCCCGGGTGGGGCTGGACCACGCCCGCGCGGAGGCAGCGCGGGTCGAGCGCCTTGGACAGGCGATCGCGCGGCAGGCGGTGGATGCGGCGAGGTTCGAGGTCCTCGCCCGGGAGAAGGACCTCGCGCTGGCCGAGCGGGCAGTGGAGCGCGCGCAGCGGGAGGTGGATGCAGCCCGCGCCGTGCTCACTGGAGCAGCCTCCGCGCGCCGCGGCGAACGCCTCGCGCTGCGCTCCCCCGGCTCAGGACGGGTGCTGCGGGTGCTGCGCGACAGCGAAGGTCCGGTCGCCGCGGGAACCCCGATCGTCGAGGTCGGCGACCCGGCGAGGCTGGAGGCGGTGATCGAGCTGCTCACCTCGCAGGCCGTGCGCGTCCGCCCCGGTGCGGCAGCGACCTTGGAGCAGTGGGGCGGCAGGGAGCCACTTCCGGCCCGCGTGGCGGCCATCGAGCCCTCCGGCTTCACCAAGGTCTCGGCCCTGGGAGTGGAGGAGCAGCGCGTGGTGGTGGTGCTGGTCCCCGAGTCCGGCGGCTGGCCGGGGCTCGGCGACGGCTTCCACGTCGAGGGGCGCATCGTGATCCACGAGTCCGCGAACGCCCTGAAGGCTCCTAGCGGAGCGCTCTTCCGACGTGGGGGCGGCTGGGCCGCCTTCGCCGTCGAGGAGGGTCGGGCGGTCGAGCGCGCCCTGAGCGTGGGCGAGACCACCGGGGACGAGGTGGAGATCCTGGGAGGGCTCGAGCCGGGCAACCCGCTGGTCCTCTTCCCCGGCGACAAGGTGGGCAACGGAGTCCGCGTCGAGCCCGACCGGTAGAGCCCCCGCACGCACCTCCCGCCCCGAACGCCCCGGCCTTAGGATGTCGGCCGGAGGCTCGAATGGACGACGCGCAGATCGCCCGGCTGGAGGCCCGGATCGCCGAGCTCGAGGCCCGGGCCCGCGAGGCGCAGGCGGAGCACCAGCGGGTGGTGGCCGCCCTGGCGCTGAGCGAGGAGCGGTTCTCCAAGGCGTTCCTCGCCTCCCCCGACTCGGTGAACCTCAACCGCCTCTCCGACGGGCTGTACGTGGCCATCAACCCCGGCTTCACCGCGCTCACCGGCTACACCGAGGCGGACGTTTCGGGGCGCACCTCGCTGGAGCTGGACCTCTGGGCCGACCCCGCCAACCGCCAGCGGCTGGTGCAGGAGCTGAGAACCCGCGGACAGGTCGACAACCTCGAGGCGGACTTCCGGATGAAGGACGGGAGCGTGAAGCCCGCCCTCATGAGCGCCCGCATCCTCGAGGTGGGCGGGGAGCGGTGCATCCTCTCCATCACCCGGGACATCTCCGCCCAAAGGCGGGCAGCCGAAGACCTGCGGCGCAGCGAGGAGCGGCTGCGCGAGCTCATCGAGCTGGCCGTGGACGCCATCGTGCTGGGCGACCCCAAGGGGGTCATCACGTGGGTGAACCGCCGGGGCTGCGAGCTGCTGGGCCGTCCCCGCGAGGAGGTGGTGGGCCTCTCCATCTCCCAGATCTTCGCTCCCGGCTCCCTGCAGGCCACGCCGCTGCGGTTCGACCTGCTCGCCCAGGGGCTCACCGTGGTGAGCGAGCGCTACGTGGCCCAGCCCAACGGGACCCTCATTCCGGTGGAGATGAGCAGCCGGCGGATGCCGGACGGCACCTACCACTCCTTCATCCGCGACCTCACCGAGCGCCGCCGCGCCGAGGAGGAGCGCACCCGCTTCGAGGCCCGGCTCCAGACCGCCGAGCGCACCGAGGCCATCGGACGCCTCGCGGGGGGCATCGCGCACGACTTCAACAACCTGCTCACCCCCATCCTGGGCTCGGCCTCGCTGCTCCTGGACGAGCCCGGCCTCTCGGAGACCGTCCGCATCGAGGCCCAGGGCATCCTCGAAGCCGCGGAGCGCGCCGCCGAGCTCACCCGGCAGATCCTCGCGTTCAGCCGCAAGCAGGTTCTCCAGCTGCAGACCCTCGACCTGAACGCGGAGATCGCGCGGACGGAGCGCATGCTGCGCCGGGTCATCGGTGAGGACGTCCACGTCGAACTCGCGCTGCAGCCCGAGCCGCTCTACGCCCGCGTCGACGCCTCCCAGCTCCAGCAGGTGCTCCTCAACCTCGCGGTGAACGCCCGCGATGCGATGCCCGACGGCGGCCGGCTGCGCATCTCCAGCTCGGCCTGCGCGGTGGACGCCCAGGCGGCTTCCCAACACCCCGGGATCCAGCCGGGCCGCTGCATCCGGCTCGAGGTGAGCGACACCGGGGTGGGCATGGACGCCGAGACGGCCCGCCACGCGTTCGACCCCTTCTTCACGACGAAGACCGGCACCACCCACGGCACCAAGGGGACCGGTCTGGGGCTGGCCACCGTGCGCGGCATCGTCGAGCAGCACGGCGGCGTCGTGTGGATCGACAGTCGCCCCGGTGCTGGCGCCACCTTCTCCCTCCTCCTCCCGCGGGCAGAAGCGCCCAACGGCTCCCGCGCGTCCCCCACACCGGCGGCGCGCACCCGCGGCTCCGAGGTGGTGCTGCTGGTGGAGGACGACGAGCGGGTCCGCGGCACCGCCTGCCGCATCCTGGAGCATGACGGCTACCGGGTCCTCGCCGCCGCCGGAGGGCAGGAAGCCCTGCGCATCGCCCGAGCCCTGGACCAGCCGCCGGACCTGCTGGTCACCGACGTGATCATGCCGGGCATGAACGGACGCCAGCTCCGCGACGAGCTGTGCCGGCACTTCCCCCACCTGAAGGTGCTCTACGTCTCCGGCTACCCGGACAACGTGCTCGCGCCGCACGGAGTGCTGGAGTCGCAGACCCGGCTCCTGGGCAAGCCCTTCACCGCCCCCACCCTCTCCGCGGCAGTGCGCGCCGCGCTCGACGAGGAGCCATAGGCCGCAGTGCTGGAGGTCGCAGCCCGGAAGCCCGTTGGAGACGGCCTACGGCCGGCCCAGCGCCTCGGCGTCCTCCCGCATGCGCGCCAGGTCCGCGCGGCTCACCTCGACGTCCCCCGCCCCCGCGTTCTCCACCGCGTCGGCAGGCCGCCGCGCGCCGCAGAGCGCCACCGTCACCCCGGGCTGCCGGACCGTCCAGGCGATGACCAGCTGCGACAGCGTGCACCGGTAGCGCTCGGTGAGGGCCTTCCAGCCGGCGAGCATCTCCAGCACGCGCTTGCGCGGACCCTCCGCGTACCAGGGACAGGAGTGGCGGATGTCGCCCTCGGGGAGCGTGAGCTCCGCGGTGACGCGGCCGGTGAGCAGCCCCTGCTCCAGCGGGGAGTAGACCAGCGTGCCGACGTTGTGGCGCGAGCAGTACGGCAGCACCTCGGCCTCCACCCGCCGGTCGAGCATGCTGTAGCGCGGCTGGCACACGTCGAGGATCCCCGCGCGCTGGTACTCCTCCATCTGCGCGGCGGTGACGTTGGAGGCGCCGATGGCGCGGACCTTCCCCTGCCGCTTCAGCTCGAGCAGGCAGGCCATGGTCTCGGAGATCGGCGTGGCGTGAGGAGGGAGCGCGGGCCAGTGCGTCTGCAAGAGGTCGAGGTGGTCAGTCCGCAGCCGCCGCAGGCTCTGCTCCACCTCCTGGCGGATGGTCTTCGGGTCCAGCGAGCGGCGGACGGTGCGCCCCTCCTGCTCGAAGAAGGGCGTCCCCGTCTCGTCCTGCCACCAGAGCCCACACTTCGAGGCGAGCACCACCTTGTCGCGCCGCCCCTCGATCGCCCGCCCCACCACCTCCTCGCTGCGGCCGAAGCCGTACACCGGGGCGGTGTCGATGAGGTTCACCC
>CAZAIE010000582.1:0-5338 GCA_964485035.1 uncultured Myxococcaceae bacterium
CCGTTCAAGCAGTGGAACCGGGGGGTGGGGGAGGCGGGGGCCGAGCTGGTGTGGATCGCGGAGTCGGACGACGCGGCGGAGCCGCGGCTGCTCGAGGAGCTGGTGCGGCGGCTGGACCAGAACCCCTCGGTGGGGCTCGCCTACTGCGAGTCCAAGACCATCGACGCAGAGGACCGGGTGCTGGCCTCTGCAGCCCCGGATGCCCGGACTCTCGATGCGCAGCGATGGCAGCACGACTTCGTGGCGAACGGGCGGGAGGAGTGCCGGCGCTACCTCCTGCACCTGAACACGATCCCCAACGCCAGTGCCGTCGTCTTCCGAAAGGGCGTGTACCAGGCCATGGGAGGCGCCGATGGCTCCCTGCGACTCTGCGGCGACTGGCTGGCCTGGGTGGAGATCCTACTGCGCGCCGACCTCGCCTTCGTGGCCGAGCCCCTGAACCTGCACCGGACCCACGGAACGACCGTGCGCACCGCGGCGGGGCTCGAGGGCATGTCGCGAGAGGGGTGGCGGGTGGCGACTCGCATCCTCGAGGCCGTCGAGCCCTCGCCCCAGGACCTCCTGCGGTTCCAGCAACGCATGGCCAACGAGTGGGCGTCGCTGGTGGTACAGCAGCAGCTGCGTCTCGTGGGACAGGCGCGGGAGCGGTTCCTCGACCTCTGGCGGCTGGACCGCCGCTTTCCGTTTCGCGCGGGAGGGCAGGTGCTCGGCTATCTGCTGAAGGCGCTCAAGCGGAGGGTGGGCGATTCGACATTCCTTCAGTGAAATCGATGGGTTGTGCTCTAGGATCGGTGCTTGACAGAAATTGTCGAATCCTTGTAAGACCTTGCGCCCATTTTGGCCCAGCCGTGCCTCGCAGGCGGGCCTTCTGGGCAGGAGAGGGCCGGGCCGAGAAGGCGACACCATGAGCGACGGGGAGTGCGCAGCGGGAGAGATGGGCCTTCGATTGGGGCTGATGCAACCCTATCTCGTCCCTTACGTGGGCTACTTCCAGCTCATCGCCGCAGTGGACCGGTTCATCCTGTACGACGACGTGAAGTGGATCAAAGGGGGCTGGATCAATCGCAATCGGCTGCTCCTGAACGGGGAGCCGAAGATGACGACGCTTCCGGTCCAGAAACAAAGCTCCTACGCGCTGATCAATGAATTCCTGGTCTCGGTGGAGCGCGATGCCAAGGGCGCCTTCCTGGAGACCATCCAGCGGCTCTACCGCGAGAGCCCCCGCTTCGACGAGGTCTATCCCCTCTTCCAGCGGGTCTTCGGGTCGGAGGAGCGGAACCTCTCGCGTTTCATCGGGGAGTCCATCCGCGCGATCCTGGGCTACCTCGACATCTCCCGGCCCATCTCCTACTCCTCGGAACTCACGCTGCCGGAGGGGCTGGCGGGCCAGGACCGAGTCCTGGCCATCTGTCGGGCAGCCGGCGCGACGACCTACGTCAATGCCATCGGCGGTCAGGAACTCTACAGCCGGGATGCATTTGCCGAGGCTGGGATCGAGCTCAAGTTCCTGAAGACCGTCCCCATCGAATACCGCCAATTCGGCGCGCCCTTCGTGCCGTTCCTGTCGATCGTCGACCTGCTGATGTTCAACACCAAGGACCAGATGAAGCAGCATCTCGCGTCCTACGTCCTGCTCTGAGGAACCAGTGGCGAACGAGATTGGCGTCCTGGTGTTCCCGGCGGGCGAGATCAATGCGATCGAGGTCCACGATGCCCTGTGCTCGACGGTCAACGTCCGCCTGGTCGGGGCGGCCTCGGTCGAGCGGCATGGAAGGTACGTCTTCCGGAACTACGTCTCCGGCCTGCCCACCATCGATGCCCCGGACTTCCTGCCGGCGTTCAACGCGCTGCTCGAGGCCCAGCGGATCGACGTGGTGTTCCCCACGCACGACACCGTGGCCGAGTACCTGACGGCGCACCGGGACCAGGTGAAGGCGCGCATCGTAGGGGGCACGCCCGAGACCGCGCGGGTGTGCCGCGACAAGGCGCTCACCTACGCCACCTTCGCGGATTGCGATTTCTGTCCCCGCGTCTTCGCGTCACCGGCGGAGGCGAAGGCCTTCCCCGTCTTCGTCAAGCCCAGGAAGGGACAGGGGTCCCGGGGGGCGCGAAGCTGCGCGACGCGGGAGGAGCTGGACGCCGTCGACTTCGCGGAGATGGTGGTCGCCGAGTACCTGCCGGGCGAAGAGCTGACGGTGGACTGCCTCACCGACGGCGAGGGGAAGCTCAAGGTGGTCTCGCCGCGCTTGCGCGAGCGCGTGATGGGCGGCGTCAGCGTCGGTGGCCGGACGGTCGAGCGGACCCCGGAGATCGAGCGGATCGCCGCCGTCCTCAACGAACGGCTGCGCTTCCTGGGGCTCTGGTACTTCCAGGTGAAGAGAGATGCCGCGGGTCGCCTCAAGCTGCTGGAGGTCTCCGCGAGGTGTGCCGGTTCGATGTGCATCACCCGCGCGCGGGGGCTCAACCTCCCCTTGCTCAGCGTGTACGCGTGCATGGGTTATGCAATCGAGGCGCTGCCCAACGCCTACTCGGTCACTGCCGACCGGACCCTGATCTCCAGGTACCAGATCGATTGCGACTACGACACGGTCTACCTCGACTACGACGACACCCTGGTCGTCCGCAATGAAGTGAATACCGAGTTGATGCGGTTCCTCTACCAGTGCCGGAACCAGGGCAAGTCGCTGGTGTTGCTCACGCGCCACGCCGGCGACCTCCGCGCCGACCTGGAGCGACGCGCGATCCATGCCGGCCTGTTCGCAAAGATCGTGCACCTCGATGCGGAGGAGCCGAAGGTGAAACACATCCGCCCTGGCCGCGCGGTCTTCGTCGACAACGCGTTCAAGGAGCGGGCGAGCGTGGCTGCCGGGTGTGGAATCCCCGTCTTCGACGTGGATGGCATCGAGGTCTTGCTGGACTGGCGACGCTGAAGCGACGGGAGCAGGTATGAGTGGGCCAAGAAGGATTTGTCTGTTTGCGGGATACAACCCGAGTGGGCGCGTCGCGACGTATGTCCTGGACTACGTCAAGGAACTGGCCCGGTACGCGGACGTCTACTACCTCGCGGACGGCGAGCTGGGACACAAGGACCGCGACAACCTGCTCCAGCACTGCAAGGGCGCCTGGGGCGTGTCGCACGGCAAGTACGATTTCGGTTCCTATGCCGAGCTCGCCCAGCGGTTCGTCGGCTGGCCGAAGATCTCCCGGTACGACGAGCTGATCCTGGCCAACGACTCCTGCATGTGCCTGCAGCCGTTCGACCAGGTGTTCGCGGCGATGGACGCCAAGGAGTGCGGGGCCTGGTGCCTGCTGGCCACCGACGAATACAACCTCGACCGCATGTACTCGCTCGACGAGTACGCGGCGTTTCCCGAGAAGAAGCTCTCGGTGTTCTGCATGGGGTCGTACTTCGTCGCCTTCCGCAAGCCGGTGCTGGAGCTCAAGGCGTTCCAGGACTTCCTGAACGGGGTGAAGGCAGAGAAGAACCGGCTGGACGTCTGCTTGAAGTACGAGCTGGGCCTGACCGCGTTGATGCGCCAGCTCGGCGTCAAGATGTCGGCCTATGTGGACATCGTCTACCGCAACGTCGCGGTCTACGGCGAGCAGGCCTTCCGGCTGCACAAGAAGGGCTTCCCCCTCCTGAAGGTGCAGATCTTCAAGACCAACCCGATGCAGGTCATGCACCTGCGGGATCACGTGGGGAAAATCATCGCCTACACCGGCAGCTCCCGGATTCTCGAGTACCTGAAGGACGTCGGGGTCGATCTGGAGCCGCGGGCGTTGCCCCGCCCGAAGCTGGCCCAGCGCATCGTGCCCAACCTGATGCCGCCGCTTTTTCGGGGCGAGTTCAAGCACGCGCTCAAGCAGGTCTCCCCGCCGGTGCTGGTGAAGGCGTATGCCAAGGCGAAGCGGAAGCTGAAGGGGATGAAGAAGGCGCCCCGCGACCCTCACGCGCCCATCAGCCGTCCCCCGCCCTCTGCGGAGGCGCGCGCACTCCTGACGAAGGCCTCGGCGTCGAAGTACCTGGTCATCTACTTCAACGTGGCCCGGGACCTCATCGGTGGAGGCATGCTCTCCATCAACCGCTTCGCCGAGAAGACGCGCGGCCTGGAAAAGGAGTTCGGGTTCCAGGTGCTGGTCTCCGGGATTCCCCTCGCCAACCAGGCGGTGGACTTCTCGCGGTTCCAGGCAGCCATGCCGATGATCGCCTTCGACGAGATCATCGCGGCGACGCGGCCGGAACGCGCCATCCTCCACATCCCCGAGGTCTTCCTGCAGACCTTCCTCGAGGAGCTCGACCCGGTCCGCCTGCGCTGGCTGAAGGCCGTGCCGTGGTTGCAGATCAACATCCTCGACCAGAACCACGACCTCTTCCCGCCCCGGCACTACGTCGAGCGCTGCCGCGACCTGACCGACGACGTCACCGTCACCACCGCGCACCTCGCCTACACCACCCAGGACCTGGCCGACGAGACGGACTGCCCGGTGGGACTGCTGACGCCGTTCCTGCCCAAGTTCTACCGGACCGACTTCGAGGAGAAGGAGAAGACCATCGTCCTCTCTCCCGACGACGAGGTCCCGCCGGGCTCGATCACCAAGGCGATGATCATCGACCGCCTGCGGACCGAGCTGAGCGACTACGACCTGGTGGTCATCGAGAACATGTCGCTCGAGCAGTACAAACAGACCATCTCCAAGGCGCGCTTCGCGATCACCTTCGGCGAAGGCTACGACGGGTATTACCTCGAGCCGTTCCTGAGCAACTCCGTCGGCTTCGCGGTGTTCAACGAGTCGTTCTTCCCCGCGAAGTTCAAGGACGCTCCGACGGTCTATCCGGACTGGGATGCCCTGTATTCGACCATCGTGAAGGACATCCGGCGCTTCGAGGCGAACCCCGCGGCCTATCGCGCGGCGCAGAAGAAGACCGAGGCGCTCATCCTCTCCATCACCAACGACCAGCGCTCGTTGCAGAACCTGCGCTCGTTCTACCGGCGCTCCTACTCGTTCCTCCCCGCGGTCTTCCGCGACCGGCCGCTCTTCGCCCGTGGCAGCGACCTGATCGTGAGCCGGTCCGGTGGCAGCAAGCGCACGCCGAAGGCGCGGTCCCGGGCGAAGGCCCAGCCGACAGGCGTCGATCCATGAACCCGGTGGGCGGGTACCTCGAGCTCGCGGTCTCCGACCTGCCGGTGCTGCCGGACAGCGTCTGGGCGCGCTGGTCCCGACCCGCCTCCCCCCTGGTGGTCCACAACGCGCGCAGCGCCCTGGCGTGGATCCTGCGGTCGAGCCGGGCCCGGCGCGTCTGGCTGCCTGCGTACGTGTGCGAAGAGGTCGCGACCGG
>CAZAIE010000583.1:0-5338 GCA_964485035.1 uncultured Myxococcaceae bacterium
GAAGTAGGTCAGCGTCCCGACGAACGGGTCCGTCTGGATCTTGAAAGCCAGCGCCGCGAACGGCGCCTTGTCGTCGGCGGCGCGCGTGGTGAGTTCGCCGTCCACCTTGTGGCACTCGACTGGCTTCACGTCCTTCGGCGAGGGCAGGTACTCCACCACCGCATCCAGGAGCTGCTGTACGCCCTTGTTGCGGAAGGCGGTGCCACAGAGCGTGGGCACCAACTTCATGCCGATGCAGCCCTTGCGCAGCCCGGCGTGGATGTGCTCCGGGGCAGGCTCGCGGCCCTCCAGGAACGCCTCCATCACCCGGTCGTCGAACTCGGCCGCCGCCTCGACCATCTTGGCCCGGGCGTCGTGCGCCGCCTGCTCAAGCTCGGCTGGGATGGCCACCTCGTCGAAGCGAGCGCCCTGCGACTCCTCGTCGAAGCGCAGCGCCTTCATCGTCACGAGGTCAACCACACCCTTGAAGTCCTCTTCCGCGCCCCACGGAAGATTGACGGCCACCGGGTTCGCCAGCAGCCGCTCGCGCATCATCTGCATCGCGCGCGGCATGTCGGCGCCGGTCCGGTCCATCTTGTTGATGAAGGCGATGCGGGGCACGCGGTACTTGTCCGCCTGCCGCCAGACCGTCTCCGACTGGGGCTGGACACCACCGACCGCGCAGAACACGGCCACCGCGCCATCGAGGACGCGGAGGCTCCGCTCGACCTCGATGGTGAAGTCGACGTGTCCGGGGGTGTCGATGATGTTGATGCGGTGTTCGCGCCAGAAGCAGGTGGTGGCAGCCGAGGTGATCGTGATCCCTCGCTCCCGCTCCTGGGGCATCCAATCCGTGACAGTGGTCCCCTCATCGACGTTGCCGATGCGATGAGTGACCCCCGTATAGAAAAGGATGCGCTCGGTAGTCGTCGTCTTACCGGCATCGATGTGCGCCATGATGCCGATGTTTCGGTAGCGCTCGATGGGATACTGACGAGGCATGGTTTCTTCCCAACCATTGCCGACCTCCGACCACCGGAGGCGGCTACCGAACGGCGACTATTCCCAAGCTCGTGTCAAAGAACACGAACACCGGGAGCGACTTGGGGAACGCTCCCACTCAAAAAGCGTGCGGCTTATATCCCACACCGCGAACTGCTGTCAAGCCCTCGGCCAATCCAGCTCCCGCCCAGGCGGACTCCAGACCGGCCGAGTCCCTGCCCGCTACCAGCGGTAGTGCGCGAAGGCCTTGTTCGCCTCGGCCATCTTGTGCGTGTCTTCGCGCTTCTTCACCGCGTTGCCACGGTTGTTGGAAGCGTCGAGGATCTCGCCCGCCAACTTCTCGCGCATGGTCTTCTCGCCGCGATCCTTGGCGTAGTTGATGAGCCAGCGCATGCCCAGCGCCACGCGGCGGTCCTGGCGGACCTCGACGGGCACCTGGTAGGTCGCACCACCGACGCGGCGGCTCTTGACCTCGACCACGGGCTTGATGTTCTCGAGCGCCTTCTTGAAGAGCTTGAGCGCCTCGTCCTTGCCCTTGTCCTGGACGATCTCGAGCGCGCCGTAGCAGATCTGCTCGGCGGTCGAGCGCTTGCCCTTGCGCATCAGGTTGTTGATGAACTTGGTCACCAACCGGTCCTGGAACTTCGGATCCGGCAGAATCTTGCGCTTCTGTACTTCGCGACGACGAGGCATCGTGTCTTCCTGTCACAAGGGCAGGCCCCGAGAGGCCCGCCGAACAATCAATTTAGGCAGACCGCTTGGCGCCGTACTTGGAGCGGCTCTGCTTGCGCCCCTGGACACCGACCGAGTCCAGCGTCCCACGGATGATGTGGTAGCGAACGCCAGGGAGATCCTTGACGCGGCCCCCGCGGATCATCACCACCGAGTGCTCCTGGAGGTTGTGGCCGACGCCCGGGATGTAGCTCGTGACCTCGATCCCATTGGTTAGGCGAATACGGGCCACCTTGCGGAGCGCCGAGTTCGGCTTCTTGGGGGTGGTCGTGTACACACGGGTGCAGACGCCGCGCTTCTGCGGCGAACGCTCCAGCGCAGGGGCCTTCACCTGGGTCTTGAGGGTCTCGCGACCCTTCCGAATCAACTGCGAAATGGTGGGCATCGTTTTCTTCCGTCGCAACGAAGACCGCCCCCCAGCCAGAGCGAAGGGGCGGCGGGAAACCCGCTACCAAAAAGGCGCGAAATCATACGGATGCAGGGCAGACTGTCAAGCCCTTTCCCGACACGAGACTCAACCCTCTGGCGGGACGACGATTTCCCAGTGCAAGCTCCGGGGGTCGCGGTTGCATCCAACTGCCACTGGCCCACTTTCCGGTCCAGCGGCGCGTCCATGTACCTCAAAACCCCCTCGGCGTCTTCCTTCTTTTTTTCTTCGCCGTGTCAGCGCCCCCGCCATCGGCTAGAACGCGCCCATGGATCTGTTGCTCGTCTCCCCTCCCGTCTCGAACGTCGGCCAGGCAGCCGCCAGCCTGGGGGTGCTCACCGCGTACCTGCGTGCTCGCGGCTGGACCGTGGACCAGTGGGACGCTGGGATCGACGCCTTCCACTCCTTCCACTCCCCTGCCTCCCTGCACGCCTGCGCCCGCTCCCTGCGCGACCAGGGCGCCTCGCGCTCACTCGTCGAGGCGGCCGAGCGAGCCGCCGCGGGCATCACCTCCTGCATCGCCGCCCTGCGCGACGCGCGGACGCTCGACGACACCGCGGCGATGGAGGATGCGTTCTGCGTCCTCGAGGCGGCAGGGGTCGCCCTCACCACCGTGGGCGGCGGTCGCTGGGAGCATGGCTTCCGCTCCTTCGACGTGGTCGGCGCCTTCCGAGACTGGGACGCGCTCGACCAGGCGCTCGGCGACGCGAGCCGCAACCCCTACGTCGCCTGGATGGCCGAGCACGCCGTGCCCCACATCCTCGCCTCCGGTGCGCGCGCCGTCGGCGTCAGCGTGACCTACCTCTCCCAGCTGATCCCCGCGCTCACGTTGCTGCGCGCGCTCTCGCGGGCGGCCCCCACCCTGCCGCTGGCCATCGGCGGCGGGTATCTCACCGCGCTCGGCGACCGCGCCCGCCAGATCCCGCCGGGCCTCCTGCCGGTCCAGGAGGTCGTCCTCCACGACGGCGAGCAGGCGCTCGACCGCTGGCTGTGCCGGCTCGCCGGGCGCCCCGCCTCTCCACCCGAGCCGTGCATCGACCTCGCCACGGTCCCCTCGCCGTCGTGGATCGCCGACGGTCTGCGCCTCGACCGCTACCTCGTGCCCGCCTACGCGATGCCGGTGCCGCTGACACGCGGTTGCCACTGGGGGCGCTGCAGCTACTGCAACATCTCCGCGCAGACCGCCTCGCGGTACCGCGTCCGTCCCGTGGAGCTGGCCCTGGCCGACCTCCGCCACGCCATCGCCGAGACGGGCTCGACGTGGTTCGACTTCCCGGTGGACTCCTTCCGCCCAGACCACCTGGCGCAGCTCGCCCGCGCCATCGTCGCCGAGGGCCTCTCCATCCGCTGGGCGGCCGAGGTGCTCCTGGACAAGGGCCTCACCACCGAGGTCATCCGCGAGCTCGCGCGGTCCGGCTGCTGCGGCCTGCGCTTCGGCCTGGAGAGCGCGAGCCCCGAGGTGCTGCGGGCCATGAACAAGCCCCGCGCCCCCGACCTCGCGGGCCGCATCCTGCGCGACTGCCGGGAGGCGGGCATCCGCACCGGCGCGATGTGCATCGTGGGCTTCCCCTCCGAGACGCACGCCCAGCGCATGCAGACCTTCGACTTCCTCGTCGACCACCGCGAGCACATCGACTTCGTCGCCCTGCACGAGTTCAACCTCGTGCCCGGCTCGCCCATCGCCCGCGACCCGGCGCAGCACGGCCTGCTCGCGCTGCCTTCGGCGGGCGTGCTCCAGCCGGCCGTCCCCTACCGCAACACCAACCAGGTCGGCCTCGAGCCGGCGCACGTGGCGGAGGCCGCAGCGTCCATGCGCGAGGCGCTGCGCGAGTACTACCCCTCCATCGGCAAGCCCTGGGCGGTGGCCATCGGCGGCTGGATGACCTTTCCCTGGAGCGCGACCCGGCCGCTCCCGGCCAGCGCCCCCGCCCGAGTCGCGCCGAATACGCCATAATCACTCGTCTTTTTTCGAATTCATCACGAGTGACGCAACACCCGTAGACAAAGGTGCGATAACCGAGCACACCAACCTTTTCTGGGAGGGCAGCATGCCAGGCCCCGTGACCACCACCCCGAACGTCTCCGCCGTGACTGGCGGGAAGGGCGCGCCGGGGACGTACACCGTGCAGTCCGGAGACACGCTCTCGAAGATCGCGAAGACCCTGCTCGGCAGCGCCGGACGCTGGCCGGAGATCATGAACCTGAACAAGGGCATCCTCTCCGCGCCCGAGAAGCTGCGGGTGGGCATGGTCCTCACGCTCCCGACCGGTGCGGCTCCGGCGACGACGCCCACGACGACCCCGCCGGCGACGACGACGCCGCAGAAGCCCGCCACCACCACCCCGGCGGTGACGACGGGCAAGACCGACAAGTTCGAGAAGGTGGTGAGCCTCACCTTCGACGACGGACCGCACCCGGTGAACACCCCGCGCGTCCTCGACATCCTCAAGCGGCACGGCGTCAAGGCGACGTTCTTCGTGACCGGCCAGGGCGTGGAGAAGCAGCCCGAGCTCATCCGCCGCATCGTCGCGGAGGGCCACGCGCTGGGGAACCACACCTACACCCACGCCAACCTCTCCAAGCTGACGCCGGCGCAGGCGAAGGTGGAGTTCGACAAGACGCAGGCGGCCATCGACAAGGCGCTGGGCTACCACTACGAGCTGACCATGTGCCGGCCGCCCTACGGCGCCGGGCCCTCGGTCGCTCGCGCGGCGGCGCCGAACCAGACCGTGGTCCTGTGGAACGTGGACTCCAACGACTGGCGCTACAAGAACGACGACGCGAAGATCATGGCCAACATCTTCGCCGGCGCGAACAGCGTCCACGCCCGCGGCGGCACCATCCTGATGCACGATATCCAGCCGCAGACAGTCCGCGTGCTCGACGAGGTCATCTCCCGCCTGCAGCGCGAGGGCTTCGACATCCAGCGCACCGACGCGACGCTGGGCAAGAAGAAGCCGGCCATCTCCTGAGGCCTTGCCCCTCGGGGCTCGCGGCCGCCGTCCCTCTCCGGGCCGGCGGCCGTTCCGTTTGCGGGAACGCCTGGACTATCGTGCGCCGCATGCCCAAGACCTCCCGAGCCCTTTCCGTCCCAGCAGCCGCGCTGATCCTGGCCGGCTGCGCCTCCATGCCGCTCTACCCGCCCCGGCCGGCCGCAAGCCCCGGCGCACCCGTCGCGGACCCCGCGCCCTCCAAGGT
>CAZAIE010000584.1:0-2822 GCA_964485035.1 uncultured Myxococcaceae bacterium
CACGCTCGCGCAGCTGATGGGCGGCTGGGACAAGTTCGCAGAGGCGGCGCGGAAGTGGGGCGAGGCCCATGCGTTCGAGCCGTACGACACCGAGGGCTTCCGCGCCTGGCTCGAGGCGGGCAGCGGGGTCGACCTCTTCGAGGCGTTCGACGCCTGGGTCTACGGCAAGGGGTACCCGACCTACACCGCGCAGGTCGTGGACGGCACGGGGCAGGGCGGTGGAACGGCGACCGTGCGGCTCTCCCGCGACAAGGTCTTCCCCGCGGTCCACGAGGTGGTGTTCACCGACTCCAAGGGAAAGAGCCAGCGCGTCCCGGTCGACTTCGCAGGCCGGACCAGCGCCTCGGCTTCGGCCACGCTCGAGGCGCCGCTCGCCAGCGCCCAGTTCGACCCCGACGGGAAGCTCTTGCGCCGGCTCAAGCGGTCCCCCGCCGCCGACGTGAACGGCAACGGGCGCATCGACGGCGGCGACGTGCTGGCCATCGCCTGGGGCCAGGGCGCCCGCTGGGACGACCCCATGGCTCGCAACTGGTACGTCGACGCCGACGTGGACTACGACGGGGTCATCGGCGAGGCCGACCTCGCGCTGGCCTTGGACCACTTCGGGGAGGAGAACCGGTAGCCCACTCGGCCAGGTAGTCGGAGCGGCGCCGGGGTGCGGGTGACGCAGGACACAGGCGGTTGCCGAGGCCGCGGATCTGGGATGTCGAGAGGCCCAGAAGGCCCGGGAAGGGCCCTGGAAGCCTCGCCTGGAGGTTCGGGGGAGGGGGGCTGTGTTTTAGCAAGCCTGGCACTGTGAGGTGGGCTTCCGGGGCTGCCCAGGAGCCCTGGGGTGCCTTCTTGAGCGATCGCTAATAGGCTGTAATTGCTTTGTTTTACAGAGGGCCGGGCACTCGGGAGCGGTCCCTGTGCTGGAAGAATCGTCAATGATTTCAAATATGTGTCTGCATCATTCCGGAAAGACTGGGCTTTCCGCGGGGCCTGGCACTCGCCGGGGCATGCGCTCCTGAGGGTGATGGGCCGGCTGGTGCTACGCTCCCCGACGCACCGCAGTCCGTCGGAGGGGGAATGAGCGAGCGGCAGATCGAGATGCTCTGGACCTGCACCTCGTGCGGGAACAAGAACCTGGGCCGCTACGACACCTGCCAGGCCTGCAAGAACCCCAAGGACGGCTCCGAGGAATGGGAGATGCCCTCGGACACGGCGGCGGCTCCCACCGTGACCGACCCCAAGCTGCTGGCCATGGCCACCGCGGGCGCGAACTGGCGCTGCGGGTACTGCGGCAGCGACCAGCGCAACACCGACGGGACCTGCAAGAGCTGTGGAGGGAAGAAGGCCGAGGGCAGATCGCTGGACGAGGTCCAGGCTCCTGCCCCAGTTCCCCGGCAGCCTCGCGCCTCCCGCGGTCCCGTGGTCGCGGCGGTGCTGGGCGGGCTGGTGCTGTCGATGGGCACCTGCGTGGGCTGCGTCGTCTGGCTCGGCTCGCCCGAGGAGGTGGAGGCGAAGGTGGGCTCGGTGAGCTGGAAGCACCGGGTGAAGGTGGAGCGCTGGCAGGTGGTGGACCACGAGGGCTTCGCCGAGGCGCGGCCGGCCAACGCCAACGCCATCAAGTCGCTGGGGCAGCGCGAGCACCACCGGGAGCAGGTCCTCGACCACTACGAGACCGAGCACTACACCGTGAAGGAGCAGGACGGCTACCGGACCGAGTCCTACACCGAGCGCGTGAAGTGCGGGGAGACGTGCACCGGCCGCCCCAAGTCGTGCAAGGAGACCTGCAAGCCGAACAAGAACGGGTTCGCCACCTGCAAGACCACCTGCACCGGCGGCGGGGAGCGGTGCACCACCAAGTACTGCAGCGAGCGGCGCACCAAGCAGGTGCCCCGGTACAAGGACGTGCGCAAGACGCGGCAGGTGCCGAGGTACCGCAGCGAGCCGCGCTTCGCCGAGTTCTTCGCCTGGAAGAGCTGGGAGTGGAAGCCGAACCGAGTGGTCGAGGCGGAGGGGAGCACCAGCGAGGTCCGCTGGCCCTCGGAGGAGGAGATCGACGCGGGGGTGAGGCTGGAGGAGGGCGAGGCGGAGCGCAGCGTGCGCGAGGGGACCTGGGAGGTGACCTTCGTCGCCGCGGGCGAGAAGGGGGAGCGCCGCTTTCCTCACCCCTGCAAGAGCCTGGAGGAGTTCCAGCTCTACCCGCTGGACAGCCCGCACCGCTTGCGGCTGAAGGCCTCGGACCAGACGGTCCTGGCCATCGATCCGGGCCGCGATTACTGACCAACAGGTCGGTGGACTCCAGCGCTGCGGCTCAGTCCGGCACCAGGCACTGGTCCTTGAGGATGTCCATCTCGCCCGCGGTCCGGGTGGAGAACCGGAAGTAGCGCCCGGTGGCCCCGCACTGGCCGAAGTCCAGCTCGTGGTCGGGGACGATGCGCGCGTCCCAGCACTGCCAGCTCGCCGAGCCGTCGAGGTACTCCAGGCAGATGCGCGAGTAGGCCGTGTCCCCGCACGTGTTGCGCAGCGAGACGCGCAGGCAGGGTGAGGTGGTCCCCTGGCGGACCTCCTCGACGGGCACCGCCATGCAGTCGTTGGCCGAGGCGCCGGAGCACATGAACGCCTTCGGAGCGAGCGGGCACTCGGCCAGCGGGGCGCCGGTGGCGTCGATGCAGGTCTTCCGGGTGACGATGACCCCGCCGTCCGCGGGGCCGCCGTTCTCTCCGCACGCGGCGAGCAGGACGAGGGGCAGGGCGAGCAGGCGCAGGGACATGTCAGGCTCCGCAGCAGCGCTTGGTCTTCTTCCCGCTGCCGCAGCGGCAGGGGGCGTTCGGGGC
>CAZAIE010000584.1:2832-5330 GCA_964485035.1 uncultured Myxococcaceae bacterium
GTTCGGGGCCGACCGCTCCTCCCGGCGCATCGGGTCGCGCTTGGGGGTGGAGCCGCCAGTGAAGAACCAGCGTCCCTCGTGGCGCCGGAAGGTGGACCGCTCGTGGTGCGTGTACTCCTTCTCGTCGGTGCGCCACCGGGCCGCGAACTCCACCTCACCCTCCGTGTCGCCCTCCTGGCCGCCGCTCACGTCGAGGACCTTCAGGCCCAGCCAGGTGGACTCGCGCGCCCACTTCTCCGTCGCCGCCCGATCGACCTCCTTCAACGTCCGCGGGTCGTGGGTGGCCATCAGGTAGTCGATGTCGTGGCGCACGTACGCGGTGTAGCGCGACCGCATCAGCGCCTCCGCGGTGGGGGCCGGGGCGCCCGCCAGGTACGGGGCGCAGCAGTGCTCGAAGGGACGTCCGCTCTCGCAGGGGCAGCTCATGGCCGGTGAGGATGGGGCGCGGCGGTCCCGGGCGCAAGCGCGACGCGCGGCCGGGCGCTCAGGTCGCTGGCGGCAGCCGCTGCTGCGCGAACGCCGCGGCCTCGGTGCCGGGGTAGCGCTGCACGAGGTGCTGGTACACGCGTGCGGCGGTGGCCGGGTCCCCCAGCCGCTCGGCGTAGATGCGTCCCATCATCACCAGCGCCTTGGGCGCCGCCGGGCAGTCGGGCGAGAGCGTGACCACGGCCTTGAAGGCCTGCAGCGCGAGCCGGTCCTCCCCGCTCGCGGCGGCGGCGCGGCCGGCGTCGAAGTGCAGCTCGGCTGGCAGCGCCTCCCGTGCGTCCCGGTACAGCGCCACGACCTGCGCCGCATCCTTCGCGGCGATGGCCCGCTGCAACGCCTCGGCAAGAGAGGGGGCCGCAGGGACAGGGACCGGCGCGGCCTGGGGCGGCTCCTCGAGAGCGATGGGCTCGAACGAGCGCTGGAAGGCGGGCTGGCCGGGCGCAGCCTCGGCCATGGGCGCCGCGCCGGCGCCATCGGGAGCGGCAGGGGCAGGGAGGCTTCCGCGGGGTGGCACGGGCTCGCCCAGGGACTCCCACGCGTCGTCCGGCGGGAGGTAGCCCAGCTCGGCGCCGCGCACGTAGAGGAGCAGCCCGAAGGCGCGGCCAGCGACCAGCGGCGAGTACGTGGCGAGGATGCCCGCGATCCACCCGGGGACCAGGGGCACGGGGATGCGGTCGATGAGCGCGCCGAGGTAGCGCAAGACGCCGTCTAGCAGGACCAGCCCCAGCGCGAAGAGCACCAGGACGAGGTAGTCCCGCGGCACGTGCAGGATGGCGCGCCCCACGCGCAGCGGGTTCAGGACGTCCAGCAGCGTGCTGCCCACCGCCGCGAAGGTGAGGGCCATGGGCGCGTAGAGGATCCCGAAGAGGAGCAGCAGCCAGACCACCGGGTCCATCCACAGGGGCGGCGGCTCCTTCCAGGCTGGCGGGGCGGCCTTCGGGGCGGGCCTCGCCTCCGGTGCGGCCTCCGCGCCGGGAGGCTCGTCGGAGCCCGGATCGAACTCGTCCTCGTGCGGTCCATCGGGGACGACGGCCTCGTCGCGGGGCGGCGGGGCGAACTGCTCCAGTCCCTGCCTGCGCAGGTCTTCCACCATCTGCAGCCGGGCCTCCTCGTAGGGGTCGGGGCCCGGGCGTTCCGGGTAGAGGCTCGGGCGGAGGGCGAGGACGTACAGCAGCGCCGGACCCCAGACGATGGCCGTGGCGAACGCCCCTGCGAGTGCGGGGCGCACCAGGTCGTCGAGGGTGGTGATGCTGGGCGGCTCGATCTCGCGGGAGCCCCGGGAGGTCGCGCGGATGAGGGAGAAGACGTAGGCCCACAGCAGGGCCTGGCCGATGGCCGCCCCTCGGGACCCCGCGAGCCCGAAGAAGTAGATGAAGAGCCCCGCGGCGACCGTCGCGGTGAGGCCGGACCGCGTGAACATGAAGGTGAAGGCGCCCGGGAGCCGGGCCGCGAAGCCCACCTCCCGCCGCAGCCGGCGCAGCCGGTGGGCGTGCCCGCCGCAGAGGCAACAGATCTCGTAGGGGGTGGTGCCTGCGTGCCGGGTGGCGGTGCAGTCGGGACAGAGCGCAGCTTGGCAGTCGGCGCACTCCCAGCCGGCGGGCACCCCGGCGTGTCTCTGGCACTGGCGACCCGGGGCGGACATGGGGGCTCGCTAGCAGAGCGGCGGGGCCGGGCGCAAGCAGCCGCCACTGGGCTGCGATGCGCCTTGCTGGCCCCGAGGGCCCATGCGAGGCTCCCGCGCCCGTGGACGTCTACCTGCGCCTGCTCGGCTACCTCGCCCCCCACCGCGCCCGGCTCATCGTGGCCGTGGCCGCGACCCTGGTGGTCGCAGCGACGACGGCGCTGTACGCCTTCCTGCTCGGCCCGCTGCTCAAGGTGCTGCTGAGCGGGGCCACGGCGGTCGCCGGGGTGCCCGTCCTCTCCCGGCTGCCGCCGGACCGGCTGCTGGTCCTCCTGCCCACGGCGCTGGTGGCGGCGGCGGCGGTGCGCGCGCTGGCGCAGGCCGCCCAGAC
>CAZAIE010000585.1:0-5321 GCA_964485035.1 uncultured Myxococcaceae bacterium
GTGGTCCCGGAGTCGCGGCGGGTGGTCGCGGAGTCGCGGCGGGTGGTCGCGGAGTTGTCTTCCCGGGTCGACAACCCAAGTCCTTGAATTCACGTGGGCTCGGGGCTGGCCGGCGAGGTGCCAGGCTTGCTCGGCGGGGAAGTTGTCTTCCCGGGTCGACAGCTTAAGTGCCTGATTTCACGTGGGCTCGAGCACTCTCCCCTACTCCTTCCCCAGCGCGCGCAGAAGCTGCGCCCGCGCGAGGCTCACGTTGAAGGAGGCCTGCACCGACTGCCCCTGCGCCGCGGTCACCGCCACCTGGGAGTCCTGCAGCTCGAGGATGGACCCCGCGCCCGCCTGGTAGCGCGCCTCGGCGAGCCGCTGCCGCTCCCGCGTCGCGGTCAGCACCTGATCGGTCGCCTCCACCGCGGCCTTCGCGGCCACGAGCCCCAGCCGCGCCTTCACCACCTCCAGCCGCACCTGCTGGCGCTGCGCGTCGAGCTGCGCCCCGGTCGCCGATCGCGACGCCTCCTGCTCTCGCAGCTGCGCCCGCGTCGAACCGCCCGAATACAGGCTCCAGGAGAGCGTCGCGCCGAGGTTCCAGTTCAGCCCCATCGCGTCCAGCTCAGAGCCCGAGTTGGTGACGCCCGCCGAGACCCCCACCTGCGGCCAGAAGCCTCCCCAGGTCGCCTGGAGCTGCAGCCCCTGCGCCTCCTGCTGCCTCGCCAGCGCGCGCAGCTCGGGACGCGCCGCCACCGCCTGCGCCACGAGCGCGTCCTCGGTCGCCGACTCCTCCTCGAGCGCCGGCAGCTGCTCGTCCGCCACTTCGTAGGCAGTGGACCGCTCGACGCCCATGGCCTGGTTCAGCTCGGCCTTGCCCTGCTCGTAGCCGTTCGTGGCGTTGAGGAGCGAGAGCCGGGCGTTGGCCACGTCGGCGCGCAGCTGCACGAGGTCGATCTCCGGGCGCGTGCCCGCAGCCACGAAGGCCTCGACCTGCGCCAGGTGCCGCTCCTGGGAGGCCAGGTTCTCCCGGGCCACTTCGACCATCGACCGGCCGGCGCGGGCGCCGAAGAACGCCACGCGAACTCCCAAGAGCGCCAGCGACTGCTGGCTTGCCTCGGTCTCGCGCTGCCCGGCGAGGCTCGCCTGCGACGCCTGATAGCGGTGCCACGCGGTGCCGAAGTCCCAGACCAGCTGGCTCGCGCTCACGCCCGCGGAGAAGCGGTTGGTGGAGTCCCACGAGTTCGCGATGGCGCCACCCGGGTTGCTCGTCTGCCGCGAGTAGCCGGCGCTGGTCGAGACCTGCGGCAAGAGCGGCGCGAGGCCCTGATCGACCCGGGCGGCGGCCGCGGCGGTGTTGGCGCGCGCCTGGGCGAGGCTGGGCTGGTGCTCGCGCGCGGTCTGCAGCGCCTCGGCGAGCGTCAGCGGCGCCTGGGCTGCGGCCGGCAGGGAGAAGAGGACGGCGGCGACGACGACGACGGATCGGACGGGGTTCATCACTCGTACCTCAGCGCTTCGATGGGATCGAGCTGCGACGCCTTGCGCGCGGGGTACAGGCCGAAGCCGATGCCCACCACCGCACTGAACACGAAGGCCACCACCACGATGTCGGGGCGGATCACGAAGGTCCACCCCAGCTTCTGGGCCAGCAGGCCCGAGATCCCCGCCCCCAGCGCGATGCCCAGCACCCCGCCCGCGGTGGAGAGGGTCATGGCCTCCACCAGGAACTGGGCCAGCACGTCGGCGGGGCGCGCCCCGACCGCCATGCGGATGCCGATCTCCCGGGTCCGCTCGGTGACGCTCACCAGCATGATGTTCATGATCCCGATGCCGCCCACGATGAGCGAGACCAGCGCCACCGCCGCCAAGAGCCCGGTGAGAGTGGACATGCCCGCCTGCCGCGCGGTGGCCATCTCGGTGAAGTTGCGCACGTCGAAGTCCTGCTCGTCGCTGGTCTTCACGTGGTGGCGGTCCTTGAGCAGCGCGGTGATCTGCGCCTGCGCGCGGTAGGTGTCCTCGGCGGTGCGCGTGCCCACGAAGACGACACCGGGGATGAACTGCTGCAGGCCGCCCTGGAACTTGGAGCGGTACACCGCCGAGGGGATGAAGACCGCGTCGTCGAAGTCCTGGCCCATGAAGTTCTGGCCCTTCTTGGCCAGCATCCCCACCACCACGTAGGGCGTCCCGCGGATGCGCAGCGTCTTGCCCACCGGGTCGGCGCCGGGCGCGAAGACCTTGCGCGCGACGGTCTGGCCTATCACTGCGATCTTGAGGCCCGCGTCCAGGTCCGACCCGGTGAAGAGCGTGCCCTTCTCCACCTTCCAGTCGCGGATCTCGAAGTAGTCGCCGGTGGTGCCGGAGACGGAGGTGTTCCAGTTCCCCTCCTCGCCCACCACCGCGGCGCGGGAGGTCATCATCGGCGCCGCGTACTTCACCGCCGGGGCCTCGCGGCGGATGGCCTCGAGGTCGGCCCAGGTGAGGCTGGGCATGGAGCCCATGCCGCCCATCATCCCGCCCGACCGGGTCGAGCCCGAGGTGACGATGAGCTGGTTGCTGCCCATGGAGTCGAAGACCTTGGCCATGCTGGCCTTGGCGCCCTCGCCCACCGCGACCATGGAGATGACCGAGGCCACCCCGATGATCACGCCCAGCGCGGTGAGGAAGGACCGGGTCTTGTTGCGCATCAGCGCGCGCAGCGCGAGCGGCAGGGTCTGCAGCGGGTTCACGACGCGGCTCCTTCCGCGCGGGCCATCCGCGCCTGCTGGGCGACGTCCGTGCGGATCTTCCCGTCGCGGACGGTGATGACCCGCGCGGCGAACTCGGCGACGTCGTGCTCGTGGGTGACCAGGAGCAGCGTGAGCCCCGCCTTCCACAGGTCCTGGAAGAGGGCCATCACATCGAGGCTGGTCTTGCTGTCGAGGTTGCCGGTGGGCTCGTCGGCCAGCACGATGCGCGGCTGGTTGACGATGGCGCGGGCGATGGCCACCCGCTGCTGCTGCCCGCCAGAGAGCTGGCTGGGGACGTGGTGCATGCGCGCCCCTAGCCCCACCCGGTCCAGCGCCTCCTTGGCGCGGCGCATCCGCTCTCCGTGCGAGAGCCCGGAGTAGATGAGCGGCAGCTCGACGTTCTCGAGTGCGCTGGTGCGGGAGAGCAGGTTGAAGCCCTGGAAGACGAAGCCCAGGGTGCGGTTGCGCACCGCCGCCAGCTCGCTGCGGTCCAGGCTGGTGACGTCGCGCCCGTCGAGGACGTAGCGGCCGTCGGTGGGGCGGTCGAGGCACCCCAGCACGTTCATCAGCGTGGACTTGCCCGAGCCCGAGGGGCCCATGATGGCGGCGAACTCGCCGGCCTGGATGGAGAGCGAGACTCCGTCCAGGGCGCGCACCTCGGCCTCGCCGGGCGAGTAGATCTTCTTCACGTCGTGCAGCTCGATGACGGCGGACATCGCGGACCTCTGGTCAGAACGGGGGGCGCTGGGCCTTCTTGGTGACGTCGCCGACGATCTCGGTGACCAGGGCGTCGCCCTCGGAGACGGAGCCCGAGAGCAGCTCGGTCCAGCTCCCGTCGGTGAGGCCGGTGCGCACGCTCACCGGCTCGGGGCGTCCGGCGCGGGCGAGATAGACCAGGCGCTCTCCCGGCTTCGCCTGCGGCAGCGCGCGGGGGGCGGGTGCGGCACCGGCAGGGCCCTTGGCCTCACCAGGCTGCGGCGGGTCGAACTGCGCGAGGCTGTCGGCGTCGGGGCGGAAGCGCAGCGCTGCGTTGGGCAGCCGCACCGCGTCCTTGCGCTCGGCCCACACGAAGGTGACGTTCGCGGTCATGCCCGGCTTGAGCAGCAGCTCGGGGTTTCCGACGTCGATCACCGCGTCGTAGGTGACCACGTTCTGCACCGTGGTCGCGGCGTCGCGGACCTGGCGGACCACGCCCTCGAAGGAGCGGTCCGGGTAGGCGTCCACGGTGAAGGTCACCGGCATGCCCGGGCGGATGCGGCCCACATCGGCCTCGGAGACGTTGGTGTCCACCTGCATCTTCGAGAGGTCCTGGGCGATGGTGAACAGCGTGGGCGACTGGAAGCTGGCCGCGACGGTCTGGCCCACGTCGATGGCGCGGGAGACCACCACGCCGTCGATGGGAGAGACGATCGTGGTGTAGGCGAGGTTGGTCTGCGCCTGCTCCAGGTTCGCGTCGGCCTGGGCGATGCTGGCCTCGCTGACGTGCACCTGGGCGACCGCGGCCTGGTAGTTGGCCTCGGCAGAGTCGGCGTCGGCCTGGGCGACCAGCTTCTGCTGGGCGAGGGCCCGCGTGCGCTCGAACTGCCGGCGGGCCTCCTCGGCCTGGACCCTGGCGCGCTCGGTGGAGGCGACCGCGGCGGCGCGGTTGGCGCGGGACTGGGCGAGGGCGGCCTTGAAGAGCCGCGGGTCGATGGTGGCCACCACGTCGCCCTTCTTCACCTTGGTCCCGAAATCGACCTTGAGGCTCTCGACCCGCCCGGAGACCTGGCTGCCCACCTGGACGGTGACCAGCGCCGAGAGGGTGCCGCTGGCGGTGACCTTGGCGAGGATGGCGCCGCGCTCGGCGCGGGCGGTCTCCAGCGTGGCCGTGCTGCGGCGCGTGGAGGAGAAGACCTTGGGGGCGGCGACCGCGACCCCGGCCAGGACTGCGAGGACCCCGATCCACTTGATCCACTTCTTCATGGCTTCTGCTCCAGTTGTTGCGCGCTGCGGTTGGGGAGAGAGGCGAGAACCCGGCGGAGCACCGACTCGAGCTCGGTGCGCAGGGCGTCGTCGAGGGACGAGAGGATGGCGGCCATGCCCCGCTCGCGGGCGTCGTCGAGCGCGCTGATGGTCCGCCGGCCCAGCGGCGTGAGGCTCAGGGACTTGCAGCGGCGGTCGGCCTCGCCCTCGACGCGGACCACCAGGCGCTTGGCCACCAGGCCGTCCACCAGCCGGCTGACTGCGCTGGGAGTGAGGCGCAGCTCCGCGGCCAGCGAAGACACCGTCTGCGGCCCCTGGCGCATCCGGCTCATCGAGAGGATCTGCGGGAGGGTCAGCTCCAGGCGCTGCATCAGGGTCAGCACCGCCTCCGAGGGCCGTGCCGCCTCCAGGAGCCCCCGCATCAGCCCCAGGGCCTCGCGGATGCCCGGCTCGCTCTTCGCTCGTTCGCCCATGCGCTCCTCCGTGTCCGACGCCTGCAGGATGGCGCTCGATTGCGAACGGTCAATGTTTGCTTTGTTGCAACTTGTGAACGCTCGCGCCCAGAGGACCAGCGGGGACGGCCCAGCGTTAGCCGGCGGTCGCCGGGCGGAGCGTGCGCAGGCAAACCCCTGGGACTGCGCGGCGTTACGCGCG
>CAZAIE010000586.1:0-1726 GCA_964485035.1 uncultured Myxococcaceae bacterium
CGTCTCCGTCGCCACCAGGTTCCAGAGGTGGCACACCTCCGTCTGCCCGATGCGATGAGCTGGACCCGGGGCCTGCTGGCCGGACTGGCGCTGGGCGGCTGCGCGGGCGGGGGCAACCCCTGCACCACCGACGCCCAGTGCTCGAGCGGGGCGGTCTGCGTCGAGGTGAAGACGCCGTCCGGGGCCTACGTGAAGCGCTGCCTGCCCACCTGCTCGAGCGACACCGACTGCTTCCTGGCCGGGCGCTTCGGGAAGGACTGCCGGCTGCTCAACGACTCCGCCACCGGGCCGGCGACGGTCGAGACGCGCGACCGCTACCAGGCGCCCAACGTGAACCGCACCACGCGCGGGACCATCAAGATCTGCCGGGGTCCCCAGGACATCGTGCGCTGAGCCGCACGCCCCCCGCACCCAGGACTCTGGAGGAGCCGAGGATGACGAACGCCAGCCCTGCCTACACGCCCAAGACGCTGCACACCGCCCAGCACCTCCTGGACCTGCTGCTGATGTGGAACGCCAAGATGCCCGAGCGCGTCTCGGTGAAGCACAAGGTCCGCGGGCAGTGGGTGGACGACACCTGGGCGCAGGTCACCACCCGCATCCGCAAGCTGGCCCTGGGGCTCACGGCCATGGGCATCGGGCCGGGGGACCGCGTCGCCATCTTCTCGCAGAGCCGCTACGAGTGGACCCTGGCGCAGTTCGCCATCTACGGCGCGGGCGGGGTGGTGGTGCCCATCTACTCGTCGAACACCCCCTCCGAGGTCGAGTACATCCTGCGCGACTCCGGGGCGAAGGCCGCGTTCGTGGACCACGACGACGGCGAGGCAAAGCTCCCGGGCCGCTTCACGCGCATCAAGCAGGTGAGGGCCAACTGCCCGGACCTGAAGTTCGTGGTCGGCGCGGACCTCGCCTCCCGGCCCGACGAGGCGCTGGTCTCCTTCGCCGACCTCGAGGCCAAGGGCGCCCAGGCCCTGCCCGCGAGCCCCACCGCGCTCGAGCAGCGCGCCGCGGCGATGACCGCCGACGACCTCTCGTTCATCGTCTACACCTCGGGGACCACCGGGCGCCCCAAGGGCGTGATGCTGACGCAGGCCAACTGGACCAGCCAGTGCAAGGGCATCCACGACATCGACCTCGTGGGCCACGACCACCTGGTGCTGCTGTTCCTGCCGCTCGCGCACGTCTTCGCGATGGTGGTGACCGCGGGGTGGCTGGGCGACGGGCTCACGGTGGGCTATGCGGAGTCCATCGAGCGGGCGGTGGACAACTCCGCCGAGATCCACGCGACCTGCCTGGTGGCCGTCCCGCGGGTCTTCGAGAAGGCCTACAACAAGATCGTCACCGAGGGCGCCGCGGCGCCGGGCGTGAAGGGCCGGCTGTTCGTGTGGGCCATGGGCCTCTTCGAGGAGTACGTGGCCGCCCGCGCCGCAGGCCGCGAGTACAACAACGTGCAGTGGGCGCTGGCAAAGCGGCTGGTCTTCACCAAGATCCAGGCGAAGCTCGACGCGCGGTTCGGCGGGAAGGCGCACAAGTTCATCTCCGGCGGGGCGCCGCTCGCGCGCAAGCTGGGCTACTTCTTCGAACTGGTCGGCTTCCAGATCCTCGAGGGGTACGGGCTCACCGAGACCGCGGCGCCCACGCACGTGAACCGCCCCAAGCGCAACCGCATCGGGACCGTCGGCGAGCCGTTCCCCGGCGTGCAGGTGAAGATCGCCGAGGACGGCGA
>CAZAIE010000586.1:1736-5318 GCA_964485035.1 uncultured Myxococcaceae bacterium
TCCGGGGCCCGCTGATCATGAAGGGCTACTGGAAGCAGGAGGAGGAGACGAAGTCGGTCTTCGAAGACGGCTGGTTCCGGACCGGGGACATCGGCCAGGTCGACGCCGACGGCTACCTGCGCATCACCGACCGCAAGAAGGACATGATCAAGACGTCCGGCGGGAAGTTCATCGCGCCGCAGGAGCTGGAGCACGGGGTGAAGGCCGAGCCGCTCATCAGCCAGGTGCTCATCGTAGGGGACAAGCGCAAGTTCGTGAGCGCGCTCATCACCCTCAACGAGGAGAACGTGCGCGCCTTCGCGAGGCAGCGGGGGCTCGCCGACTCCGCCTCGTTCGCCGAGCTCACCCGTCACTCCGAGGTCCGCGCCAGGGTGCAGGCAGCGGTGGACGCAGTGAACGCCGTCCAGCCCGCGTACGCCACCATCAAGAAGTTCGCCATCCTCGACCACGACTGGGCGCTGGACACCGGGGAGATCACCGCGTCGCTCAAGGTGAAGCGCAAGCTGGTGACCGAGAAGTACCGGCAGATCCTGGACGGGTTCTACGAGGGCGAGCGGTTCGAGTAGGGCAGGGAGCCCTTCCTCCGGCGCTCCGCGCTGGGGCCGGGCGGAAGGGCCCGCGCCTGCCCGCCTACTGGCCCACGATGCCGCCGACCCGCCGCGGCATCATCTTCAGCGGCAGCGGCGCCATCGTCCGCACGAACACCCAGAGGAGCTCGGGGTCGAACCGCTGGCGCAGCGGGCCCCAGAGCGCGCCCAGCGCCTGGTCCGGGCCATAGGCCGGCCGGTCGCCCGACGGGGTGGTGAGCAGGTCGTAGTGCGCGGCGATGGCCAGCACCCGCGAGGTGAAGAGGTAGTCGCCGCCGGGCTTCTGCTCCACCTTCCCCGAGGCGTCCTTGACCGGCACCAGGTAGGGCCGGTGCATCTCCACCACCGAGAGCGCCCGCACCTGGTTCAGGCGGGAGCCCGCGCGCGGCCCCAGCGCCGCCTGCGCCGCCTCGCGCCACACCGCCTCGCGGCTGGACTGCTGGTCCTGGCTCAGCCGGTCCGGGTCCGCGGGGAGCCAGCACGACGGCGGCAGCTTCGCGAGGTAGGTCTCGTTGGTCAGCGCGGCGATGGAGAGGTCCTTCAGCGCCACCTTGCTCAGGCCCAGCCTCATCCCGAAGGTGGTGGCCAGGAAGGCGGTGTTCACCAGGTGGAAGGCGAGCACCCGGTCGCCGTCGCCGTTGACCAGCAGCGGGAGCAGCTCCTCCTTGAGGTCGAAGGTCACGTCCACCACGTCCTGCGCGATGCGGATGGCGGCGCTCACTGCGTCGTCGGCGCGCCCCTCCTTCGCGCAGCGGGTCTGGTAGGTGGCCCAGATGACCGCCCGGGCGTAGACCGCCATCGCGCGGCGGGTGCGCAGCTTGCCCGCGTCGGCGATGACCACCTCCTCCTGGTTGCGCTCCTGGTGGGCGGCCCAGCGCTTCAGCCGCATGTTCGGCAGCTTGTGGCCGGGGAGGCCGTCCTCGGGCAGTTCGTCCTTGGTGTCGGCGGTGAAGACCAGGAAGAAGTTCTTCAGCTCGTCGAGCGAGGTGGGCACCGGCAGCGAGAAGCCGCCCAGGCCCTGCCCCTTGAAGGCGTGCGCGAGCTGCTTCACGTTCTCCAGCGAGGCCTGGTCGATGCGGATGAGCCGCCCGTTGACGTACAGCGCGGGGCCCACCATCAAGAGGTCGCAGCGGCGCTCGGCGGCGACCACGCGGTTCACCTGCTCCACCAGCCCCTGCAGCGGCTTGAGGAAGATGGCGTTGTCGGTGCTGTAGATCTTCACCGACTTCGACAGCATGTAGAGCCCGAGCAGCATCTGCCGCCCGAGCGCCTGGATGTCTTCGGCTGGGGCGGCGCTCACTTGGTGCCTCCCTTCGGGCCCGGCGTCGCCCAGGTCGGGGCGGGGCCCTTCGGGTCGGACGGGCCGAAGAGGTCGTCGAGAGAGTCGAGGTCGGTGCCGAGCACGCTGGTCGCCGGGGCGGCTGCGGCCGAGGGCTGCGCGGCGGGGCCGCCGAAGAGCGGCGAGGTCTGCGGCATGCCCGGAGCCGACGGCGCGGTGACCGCCGGGGGCTGGCGCGCCGCGAAGCTCTTGCGCACGAACTCCACCGCGGCCAGGACCTCGGGGGAGAGCGCGCCCGGAGCCGGTCCCGCTTGCTGCGCCTTCTCCGCGGCGAGCATGCTCTGGCGCAGCTTGAGCACCGCCTTCTGGCCGGCGGCCACCGCCTCCGGGTCCTGGTCGGGCATGGCCGGGATGTTCTGCAGGGTCTTGAAGGCTTGCAGGGTGTTCATGTGCTGTAGCCCGCGGATGGCCAGGAGCTTCTGCTCCACGCGCTTGGCGCCGAACAGGCCCTTCTTCGGGACCTGGAGCAGCCCCAGGAGGTAGCGGAACGCCTCGTCGGCCTCGGTCGAGCCCAGGCACTCGTAGACCAGCTCCCGCTCGGTCTGCGACCGCTTCTCCCAGTCCGGCAGCTTGGGCAGGCGCATCAGGTCTACCGCCGCCCGCCGGGGCGAGAGCTTGACCATGGCGCGGAACGCCGCCGCGCGCACCGCCGGGTCGCGGTCGGTGGTGGCCTCCAGCGCGAAGCGGTGCATCTGCTCCGGGGCGGCGCTGCGCAACAGGGCCTTCACCGCCTCCACGCGGATCTCGGTGGTGGGGTGGTTGATGGCCTGCTGCACGAGCTTCCCGCGCTCCAGCGGGGGCAGTCGCTCGGCGAGCGTCACCAGGTGCGCCACCGACTTCGCGCCGTCCACCTCCAGCCGCTCGGACAGGTACTGACCCGCGTCCTTGTCCAGTGCCGCCACCGCCTCCAGCACCAGCGACTGCGCCGCTGGCCCCTCCAGCACCGAGAGCACGTCGAGCAGCACCGGCGCCGCGCCCGGCTTGCACTCCGCGAGGTAGCGGGCGGCCGCCATCCAGTCCGGGTCGGCGCCGTTGAGCACCACCCCCAGCTGCCGCAGCCGCGGCTCCTCGGACATCCGGCCGCCCAGCGTCGAGCGGATCTCCGCGACGGGGACGTAGCCCTCCTTGATGCCGTCCAGGGTCGCGAGCAGGTTGCCCAGCGGCTTCAGATCGCCTCGCTGGAGCATGCCGTCCAGAAGCTGGGCGAGCACGTCCGCGGCCTGGGCGGGGTCTCGCAGCGAGCCGTCCTTGAGCTGGCCGAGCACGAAGGAGACGAGGTGCCGGTGGAGCCGCTCGCCGTCGTCCTTGGCCAGGTCCTGCTGCACGCGCTCGCGGAAGCTCGCGGCCACCTCGCCGTCCTTCACGTAGGGCGCCTGCGGCCGCTCCATCGCGGCGAGCTTCTTCTCCAGACCCTGCGCCATCGCCTGGGCCTGGGCCACCACCTCGGGGGTCGCCGCCGCGTGCCGCTTCTCGAGCTCCTCGATGAGCTTGCGGACCTCCAGGCTCACCTGGCCCTCGGAGAGGTCGCCGAAGGCGAACAGCTCCGCCACCGCGTAGGAGACGTGCTGGAACGAGGCATTGAACAGCTGCGAGAGGATCTCCTCGCCCCCACGGTCGGGGTTGGAGAGCATGATCGCGATGAGCTTGTTCAGCTCC
>CAZAIE010000587.1:0-5317 GCA_964485035.1 uncultured Myxococcaceae bacterium
CCTCTGCGCCGCCCTCACCGCCTGCCTCGCCGCCGCCCCTGCGCGCGCCGAGGGCCCAGACCCCGTGCGCGTGCTGGACCTCGAGCTGAGGGCCGCCGCGCCGGCCTCGTCGTCCACCGAGATCGCGCCGGTGCGGCGCAGCGTGGCCTGGGCGCTGGTGCCCTTCGGGATGGGCCAGTTCGCGAACGAGCAGCCGGTGAAGGGGGGCCTCTTGCTGGCCGGGCAGGTGCTGGCCTTCGGGACCTTCGCCGCCACCTTCGCCGCCTTCGAGTCGAACAAGCTCTCGGGCGAGTTCGGGAAGTGGGGCGCCTTCGAGGACACCGGGCTCGCCCGGACGCTGCAGACGACCTACCTCGTCGCCTTCTGGACCGGAGTGGCCCTGGTCGCGGTGGGCATCGTCGACGCGCTGGTGTTCCGGCCCTCCGCCGAGACCCAGGTGGCGCTCGGGCCGGGGGCGGTCGCGCTGAGGTTCTAGCAAGCCTTGCCTCTGCCGCTCGCATCCCATAGAGAGTGACCGTCGCGCGCAGCCCGCGCTCCGGAGTGTGCATGCAATCCAGTGGCAGCATGGTCCTGTGGGTCATCTTCGGGGTGCTGGTCGCGGTGAGCCTGGTCCTCGACCTCGGCATCCACAAGAAGCACCACTCCATGTCCACCAAGTCGGCGGCCATCTGGGCGCTGGTGTGGGTGACGCTGGCGGTGGTCTTCGGCTTCGCGGTCTCGCCGTTCATCGGCGCCGAAGCCACGATGAACTACTTCACCGCGTACCTGCTGGAGAAGGCGCTCTCCGTCGACAACCTCTTCGTGTTCATCGTCATCTTCGGCTTCTTCAAGGTGAAGCCGGAGCACCAGCGCCGCATCCTCTTCTGGGGCATCCTGGGCGCGCTGGTGATGCGCGCCATCTTCATCTTCCTGGGCGTGGCGCTGCTGCAGCGCTTCGAGTTCCTCTACTACCTGTTCGGCGGCTTCCTCATCTACACCGGCGGGAAGCTGCTCTTCAGCCACGCGGACGACGTCCAGCCCGAGAAGAGCCTCTTCTACCGGCTCTTCACCCGCGTCTTCCGCATCAGCGACGACATCGGCGAGGAGGGGCGCTTCCTCACCGTGGAGAACGGCAAGAAGGTGGCCACGCGGCTCTTGCTGGTGCTCGCGGTGGTCGAGGGCACCGACCTGCTCTTCGCGGTGGACTCCATCCCCGCGGTGCTGGCCGTGACCACCGACCCCTTCGTGGTCTACACCTCGAACATCTTCGCCATCCTCGGCCTGCGCGCGCTCTACTTCCTGCTCGCGGGCGTGATGGCCCGCTTCCGCTACCTCAACGTGGGGCTCGCGCTGGTGCTGGCCTTCATCGGGCTCAAGATGATCGCCGCGGCGGCGCACTTCCTGAAGGTCCCGCCAGTGCTCTCGCTGTGCGTGGTGGGCGGGCTCTTGGGCGTGGCCATCGTCGCCTCGCTGCTGGCCGACCGCCGCGAGGCCAAGGGCGGCGAGCCCAAGCCGGACGCGCCGAAGGCCGACTGAACTACTAACGCTCGAAAGAGGATTTTTGGCGCACCGCAGCAAGCGGCCGGCGGGTCGTGTGACCTGCTCTCGACCCTCGACTCTCGACTGTCGACCGCGGCTCCGCCGCTGGATGATCGGCACAAGCACTTCGGTTGCGGCGGAGCCGCGCTGAGACCGCTCACCGCGAATCCCGGAACGCTCACTCCGGGTCGAAGATCGACGTGACGCGCGAGATGGCGGTGTGGTGCGAGCGCTTGCGGGCCATCTCCCGCGCCTCAGCGGAGAGCCGGCCGTCGAGCACCGCGCGCTCGTCCGCCAGCCGGGCCCGGTCGGACTCCAGCTCGACCGCGGGCGCCCCTGCCCCCTCCAGCGAGCCCAGGACCTTGCTGGCCGCCTCGTGGGCCTTCAGCGCCTTGGCCCGGTCGTTGTGGTGCACCGCCTCCCAGAACTCGTTCTCGTGGGTGGAGAGCACCAGCCGATGCAGCTCGCGCACCGCCTCCTTCGCCGCCGGGCTCGCGGGGTTCACCGGCACCGAGAGGATGCGGTTCGACTCCCGGTCCGCCTCGGCGTTGCCGCGCACGGTGAGGGCGATGGTCGCGGCGACCGGCGCCGGCGCCGCGGAGGCCTTGAGCAGGAAGAGCAGCCGCCGCGGGTTGCCCCGGCCGATGGGCCCGGTCTCCACCACGAACCCGTCCGGCCCCACCTTGGTCGGGTAGCGGTGCAGGAGCGTCGCCTCGCGGACGGAGTTCCCGGGCGCCACCCGCACGGTCACGTTCTCGATGGCGATGGAGAAGAGGTCTGAGAGGTGCCGGCTGAGCGCGCCGGGGATGTCCGCCTCCTTGTCCACGAAGGAATACCGGCCTCCTCCCCCGGTGGCGATGGCCCCCACCGCGTCCTCGTCGAAGTCCAGGCCGATGCCCACCGCGCTGGTGACGATGCCCTCCTCGCTGGCCTTGCGCGCGAGGTCGGCGAACGCCTCCGGGCGGTTGGGCCCCACCGAGGGGTAGCCGTCGGTGAGCAGCACCACGTGCGGCCGGGTGCCCCGGACGAAGACCCGGCGCAGCGCCTCGTGGGACTTCTGGAGCGCGTCGTAGAGGGCCGTGCCCACGCCGGGGCGCAGCAGCGAGAGCGCCTCGTGGATGGCCTTGCGCGCGACCTCGTCGGTGAGCCCGGGCCCGAAGAGGGTGCGCACCGAGCGGTCGAACGCCAGCAGGCAGAACATGTCCTCGGGGCCCAGCCGCTCGGCGACCGCCCGACCGGCCTCGACCGCACACGCCAGCCGCGGCCCGCCCATCGAGCTCGACGCGTCGATGGCCAGCACCAGGTGCACCGGCTTGCGCGGCGCGGCGTTCTCCTCGGCTGCCGCCAGCTCCAGGTAGAGCAGGAACTGGTGGGGGTCCTCGGGGTGGGGCGTGCAGGTGGCTTCGATGTTCATGGGTGAGCCGAATGCTACCCCAAGTCCATACGGCTCCGCCCCGGGTCCCTGAGGGCCCCGGGGCGGAATGTCCTACCGGAAGCGGCCCGTCCGGGGCCTACCCGCGGCGGCGGCGGCGCAGCAGGCCCAGGGCGAGGGGCGCGAGGCCGGCCAGCAGCGGGGCCTGGGCCGAGGCGCAGCCGCAACCCGCGGCGCTGGACTCGTTCGCCTTGTTGCCCGGCTTGGGGGTGGTGCCAGGGTTGGTGCCGGGCTCCTCGATGCCGGGGTCGGTGCCCGGGCCGGGGTCGACCGGCTCGGGGTCGCCGCCCGGGAGGCAGAGGTTCCCCTCGGGGAAGCCGGTGCAGACGAAGCCTTCGTCGCACGTCTCGATCTCGCCGCCGTAGCAGCGGGAGCGGCACACGCCCTCGATGCAGCGGTCCTCGGCGGCGCACTCTGGAGCGGCGCGCCAGACGGTGCAGCCGCTGGCCACCTTCTCGCACTTGCGGGGCTTGCCCTGGTCGTCGCAGGCCACCGCGCCGCCGGTGCACTCGTTGGTGCACGGGGGGATGCAGGTTCCGTCCTGGCAGAGCTCGCCGTTGTTGCAGCCACCCACGGAGACCCACTCGCTGCAGCCCGAGGACTGCACCTGGCACTCGATGATGCCCTTCGCGGTGCACTGCCGCTCGCCGCTCGTGCAGCGCGTGGGGCAAGCCTGGCAGCTGCCGCCGGAGCAGAACTGGCCGTCGAGGCAGGGGCCGTTCGAGGTCCACACGGTGCACTGGTTTGCGTCGGTGGTGCACATCTCGATGGAGTTGCCGTTGCAGCGCGTGGCGCCGACGGTGCAGGAGGTGCCGCACACGCCGCAGGCGCCGCCGGAGCAGAAGTCGTTGCAGGGGGTGCCCGCGCGCCACGAGGTGCAGCCGGAGGCGTCGGCGACGCAGGTCTCGGGGGTCGCCCCGGAGCAGCGCTTCTGCCCCGCGGTGCAGGCGCCGCTGCAGCCCGAGCAGGAGCCGTTCACGCACACCGAGCCCGCCGAGCAGCTGCTGGTGACCCACCGGGTGCAGCCGCTGACGACCTCCACCTCGCACTTCTCGACGCTGGTGCCCGCGCAGCGCTTCTGGCCGACGGTGCAGGCGCCGCAGCTCGCACAGGAACCCGCGGTGCAGACCTCACCCCAGTCGCAAGAGTCGGTCACCGTCCAGGCGGTGCAGCCGTTCGCGGCCACCGTGCACTTCTGCGCCTTGGTGCCCTCGCAGCGGGCGGCGTTGACCGTGCACTGGTCCTGGCAGGACTGGCAGACGCCGTTGAGGCAGGTGCTCTTGGCGGCGCAGGTGGTGACCGTCCAGTTGGTGCAGCCGCTGGCCGTGTCCATCTTGCACTGGCGCACCTCGCCGGCGGCGGTGCACTGCGCGGCGCCCTGGGCACACATGTCCTTGCAGCAGGTGCTGGCGTCGAAGGCGATGGCGTTGAGGGCGGTGTCCAGCGTCGCCGGGTCGGTCGCGACGTAGGAGGCGCTCGTGCCGCCAGCAGTCGCGATGCCGTCGAGGACCGGCTTGTTGTTGTTCGCGCCCGCCACGCCGTCGAAGCCCAGGACGTAGACCTTGAAGCCCGCGGCCTTCAGGCGAGCCGCAGCGGCCCGCGCCCCGGAATCGTCGAGGCAGCCCTTCGCGCCGCAAGCGCCCGCGGCGCACGCCGGCTGCGAGGGCGAGCAGGTGGCGGGGTCGAGCGCGAGGTTGCAGTTCGGCAGGCCGTCGGTGAGCAGGAGGACGTAGGCAGGCTCGGTCAGCTTCAGCCCCTTGAGGTACGTCGCAGCGGCGTCGAGGCTCACCGCCGTGGGCGTACCGCCACCGGGAGCCGCAGCGGTGTACGCCGCGGTGATCGCCGTGGTGTCCGCAGGGAACGCGGCGACCGTGGTGCCCGTGGTGCAGTTGAAGGTCGTGGTGTCGTGCGGAAACATCTGCAGGCCGAAGCGGAAGCGGTTCGCGTACTTCGAGGAGAGGCGCACCACCGCGTCCTTGGACGATCGCCACTTGCTGGGGCAGGTCGTGCACGAGGCGTCCGGGGCTTCGGCCATGGTCCCCGACTTGTCCTGCACCACGAAGAGCACCGGCAGCTCGTTCGGGCAGCGGGTCGCCGAAGCCGCGGCGGGAGCCAGCACCACGAGAGCAAGGATGAGCGAGCGCAAGGTCATGTGATCTCCTCCAGTACCGGACATTGTCGTCTCATGTGGGGAAAAGTTGCCGATCGACGCCTTTTTCCGACTACGCGTCAAGGGCTCGTATTTGCTGCTCTTTCCGGTCGCTCTACTTCTGATCGCCTTCGATCCGCTGGTCCATCTCGAGGGCTGGGAGCGCGTGGGCGGGGTGGCCCACGAGGCGGGCCGGGACGCCGGCGACCGTGCAGTGA
>CAZAIE010000588.1:0-5312 GCA_964485035.1 uncultured Myxococcaceae bacterium
GGGCCCTTCGGCCCCCGCGCGGCTTGCCTTGCGAGCTGCCTCGTCACCCCGAGGCACATGATCCTGCACGCGGCCTACGCGCGCGGCGCCTTTCGGCGCCCCCTGCGGGACAGTCTCCCAACCCGGGCCCAGGTGCCCTGGGGATTCTGCAGGGGGTTACTTAATCGACGTTAAGCAATTCCCGAACGGGGTGGGAGACCGTGCGTCTGCCCGAAGTCCTTCCCTTGGAAGCCCTGTTCCTTCGCAGCAGCCGGGCCCCCACCTCGCAGGCCGCAGGTCCCCGGTGCCCGGCTCCGGCAGGTCGGCTATCCTCCCTGCGCAACCCTGGAGCCTCCGTGAACGGCGCCCTCTGCCTCACCCTCTCGCTCTTCGCCGCCGCCCCGCCCGCGGCCGACCTCCCGCCACCGGTGCCCAAGCGGTTCACCCGCGGGGCCACCCGGCTCACCGCCGACCCCGAGCCCAAGGCGCTGGCGGCCGACGTCCACTTCCCCACCTCCAACGAGGAGCAGCACCACCTCTGGCGCGAGGCCGTCGCCGACCTGGGCGGGGTCTACGTGGGCGTGGGCACCGACCAGAACTACCTGCTGGCCGGCTGGTCGCGGCCCGAGGTGCTGGTGGCGATGGACTTCGACCAGGCGGTGGTGGACCTGCACCTCGCCTACTTCGCGCTCTTCCGCGTGGCCCGGGACGCGAAGGAGTTCGTGGGCCTCTGGGCGTGGAAGCGCAAGAAGGAGGTCGTGGCCATCCTCGAGAAGGACCTCGCCGACCCGGCCGAGCGCGCGCGGGTGGTGAAGACCTTCCTCGAGTTCCGGCCGGCGGTCGAGCTGCGCCTCAAGCACGTGCGCGACGCCTACCGCGAGGCGAAGATCCCCACGTTCCTCGACGACCCCGCGCAGTTCCAGTACCTGGCGGCGCTGGTCCGCTCCGGCCAGGCGCACGCCGTGCGCGGCGACCTCACCGCGGGGGCGGCGCTGCGCGACATCGGGCGGCTCGCGCAGGAGCTGGGCCGGCCGGTGCGCGTGCTCTACCTGAGCAACGCCGAGCGCTACTTCCAGTACACCCCCGGCTTCCGCTCGGGCGTCGCCGCCCTCCCCTTCGACGAGCGCTCGGTGGTGCTGCGGACCGCCGGGCTGGGCAGCGACAAGAGCATCGACCCGTACTT
The DNA here is from genome assembly GCA_964485035.1 of uncultured Myxococcaceae bacterium. Lineage (GTDB taxonomy): Bacteria > Myxococcota > Myxococcia > Myxococcales > UBA5297 > CAZAIE01. The sequence continues at coordinate 1,163 of CAZAIE010000588.1, forward strand.
CTACATCGTGCAGAAGGGCCCCAACTTCCAGGAGTGGACGAGGGATCCGAAGGTGCCGGCGGTGCACGTGCTCAACAAGCGCATCAAGCCCGCGAGCCGGCGGTTCTTGTACACGCTGGAGGCGCTGCCCACCGACCCTCCCGATCCCGTTCCCTCGCCCGCCAAGGCAAGGGCCTCCAAGTGACCCCGAGCATGGACGGCGTCCCCCTCGACCCGGCCCGCTTCCCACGCCTCGCCCGCTACCTCGCCAGCCTGCCGCGAGGGCTCGCGTCCTACCCCGAGTGCCAGGCGAAGGGCGCAGTGGTCCGCAACTGGACCGACGACCTCTCGGAGCTGCACCACAGACCGCTCCCGCCCGAGCTCTTGGCGCTGCTCACCGAGCCGCCGAGGCTGAGCGCGTGGTACCCCGAGGTGCACCTCTGGGCGCTCCTCCAGGCCTACGCAGACGTGCGCGGCCTCTCGGACGCCGGGTTCGTGGCGTGGTCCCGGGACCTCAACACCCGCCTCCTGCAGGGCCCCGTCTACCGCTTCGTGGCGGGGATGCTCTCGCCCTCGACCGTGCTCAACCTGTCCGCGTCCGCCTTCAAGTCCTTCCACCGCGGCCTGGGCTTCGCCGTCGCGCCGGCCGAGCCGGATGGGCTGACCGTGGAGCTCACCTTCCCCCCGCGGCTGCTCGACGCCTTCTGCCTCCGGGGCCTGGGGACCGCCTTCGAGGTCGTCCTGCACCTGGGCAAGGCCTCGAAGGCCACGGTGGACCTGCAGACCACCACCGAGACCACGGGGCGGTTCCTGGTCCGCTGGAAGGCCTGACCAACGCTCACCGCACGTCGCGGGCGCAGCGAAAGCCGAAGTGGTGGAAGGGGCGGTTCCCCGGAAGGTGCGAGCGGCGCTTGGTGGTCGTCGCGTAGGACGCCTCCCAGTACCAGGAGCCGCCGCGGACCACGCGCTCGGTGGCGCCGGGGCAACTCGCCGCTCCGCCGCAGGGGCCCTTGGGGTTCTTGCCGCTGCAGGCAGCCCCGCAGGCCGCGTAGCTCTTCGAGTACCAGTCCGCGACCCACTCCCAGGAGTTGCCGGCCATGTCGAACAGCCCGTGCGCCGCCGCGGGCCGCGAGCCCACCGGCCAGACCTTGCCGCGGCCACAGCCGTTGGGATCGCCCTCCTTGATCACCGCGCGGGCGCAGGTCGCCGGCTCGTCTCCCCAGGGGTAGCGCCGGCCATCGGTGCCCCGCGCGGCCTTCTCCCACTCCGCCTCGGTGGGCAGGCGCTTGCCCTTGAAGGCACAGAACTCCACGGCGTTGAACCAGGACACCCCCGTGATCGGCTGGTCGGGCTCCGAGAAGCCGCGGTAGTTGGGCCCCGCCTTGGCGCACGCCTTGGCGGCGATGCAGGCCTGATAGTCGGCGACGGTGACCTCGCGCAGGTCCATGAGGAAGGCGTCGACCTCCACCGTGGCCGCCGGCCGCTCGTCGCGCGGGCCGCGGTCGGCCCCGCGCAGGAACGGACCACCGGGGATGCAGGCCATGTCCGCCGGGACCTCTGCGCACGCCGGCGCCGGCTCCGCCGCCAGGGCGGGAACGGCCTCGAAGGCGACGATGAGCAGGAGGATCAGCCCTTCGAGTCCTGGTTGCTGGTGAGCGCGCGCCACAGGAAGTCCGCCTCCAAAGGAGAGAGGTCGAAGCGCTGCGCGGCCTCGTCGATGGCCCGGGCCAGCTTCAGCGTCTTGTCGGCCTGGCGCTGCTCGCTGATCCAGCGGAGGGCCTGACGGATGCCTTCGCCATCGGGTTGGAAGTCGCCCACGCACGCTCTCCTTTCGACGGGCGCCACTTAAGCACGCGGCCGGGAGCGGGTCCACGCACGACGATAGAGAATGCCCGCGCCGCCCAGGCGGTCTATAACGGCGCCGGCTCAATACCCGACACCCGAAACCCGAGGAACGAACCCCATGCGCATCGCATTGACCCTGGCCGTCGCTGCCACCCTCCTCGCTGCCGGCTCTGCCCGCGCGGCCGACCCGGCCCTCAAGACCGACGACGAGAAGACCTTCTACGCACTGGGGTTCTCCCAGGGCCAGCGGATGAGCGTCTTCGTGCTGAGCAAGGCCGAGTTGGAGATCGTCAAGCGCGGGCTCGCCGACGGCGTCAACGGCGCCACCGCGGCGGTGGACATGAACGTCTACGGCCCGAAGATCAACGACATGGTGCGCACCCGCGCCCCGCTCAAGCAGAAGGCCGACGCTGCGGCCGCGGTGGCGGTCAAGGCCAAGATGCAGGCGTACCAGGACAAGGCGGCCAAGGAGCCGGGCGCCCAGAAGCTGCCCTCCGGCCTCATCTACAAGGACCTGACGGTGGGCGCCGGCCTGTCGCCCAAGGCCACCGACACGGTCAAGGTGCACTACAAGGGCACCTTCCCTGACGGCGCCGAGTTCGACAGCTCCTACAAGCGCAACGAGCCCACCGAGTTCCCGCTCAACGGCGTCATCAAGTGCTGGACCGAGGGCGTGGCCAAGATGAAGGTCGGCGGCAAGGCCAAGCTGGTCTGCCCCTCCGACATCGCCTACGGCGACAGCGGCCGTCCGGGCATCCCCGGGGGCTCCACGCTGGTGTTCGAGGTCGAGCTCCTGGAGATCAAGGGCGTGCCGGCCACCGGCGCCACCCCGGCGAAGTAGCCCTTCGCTGACGCGCTGGACACGAGAGCCGGCCTTCGGGCCGGCTCTCGGCGTTTCGGGCGGCTGATCGTTCCTGCCGCCTTCGGCTACCAAGAGAGGTCGGCCCCTCATCCAGCCACGAGTGACTCAGGCCGGATGTACGAAACCACGAGGCATTTGGGCGCCTTGACTTGGCCTTGCATCGTGCTAGCAAGCACTCGCTTGCATGAAGTCTGGTGATGGTTCCTCTGGAGGATTTGCCATGGACATGAAGAAGAAGCCGGAAGGCCGTTTGGCAGTGCTGATGCCGGGCTTGGGCGGAGTGGCGACGACCTTCATCGCTGGCGTGGAGCTGGCGCGCCAGGGCAAGTGCCCTGCGATCGGGTCGATGACGCAGCTGGGCACCGCGCGCATCGGCAAGCGCAACGAAGGCAAGTACGTGAAGATCAACGAGCTGGTGCCGCTGGCCGGCCTCGAGGATCTGGCGTTCGGCGCCTGGGACATCCAGCCCGACGACGGCTACCAGGTGGCGGAGCGGTCGCACGTGCTGAGCCGGCCGCACCTGGCCGAGTGCAAGGCCATCCTCTCCTCGGTGAAGCCCAAGCGCGGCGTGCACGACCCGGCGCTGTGCAAGCGCGTCGAGGCGACCTACGTCAAGACCGAGAAGACCGCCCGCGAGAAGATCGAAGCGCTGCGGCAGGACATCCGCGACTTCAAGCGCGAGCTGAACGCCAAGCGCGCGGTGGTGGTGTTCACCGCCTCGACCGAGGGCTACCACGACCCGGCGAAGCTCCCCGCGACCCTGGCCGACCTCGAGAAGGCCATCGACGCGAACGACCCGTGCATCACCCCGACGATGATGTACGCCTACGCGGCCATCGCCGAGGGCACGCCGTTCGTGAACGGCACGCCGAACTACTCGGTGGACCTGCCCGCAATCCAGGAGTTCGCGCGCGCGAAGAAGGTGGCCATCGCCGGCAAGGACCTGAAGAGCGGCCAGACGATGCTCAAGACCGCGCTGGCGCCGGCCTTCAAGGCCCGCCTGCTCGGCCTCAACGGCTGGTACTCGACCAACATCCTGGGCAACCGGGACGGCGAGGTGCTGGAGGACCCCGCGGCCTTCAAGATGAAGGAGAAGACCAAGGTCGGCGTGCTGGAGACCATCCTCGAGCGCAACCTCTACCCGGACCTGTACTCGAAGTACTCGCACAAGGTCTGCATCCACTACTACCCGCCGCGCGAGGACGACAAGGAAGGCTGGGACAACATCGACATCTTCGGGTGGATGAAGTACCCGATGCAGATGAAGGTGAACTTCCTGTGCAAGGACTCCATCCTTGCCGCGCCGCTGGTGCTGGACCTGGCGCTGCTCGCCGACCTGGCCGCGCGCCTCGAGTGGCGTGGCATCCAGGAGTGGCTGGGCCTGTTCTTCAAGAACCCCATGACCAAGGCCGGCCTCGAGGTCGAGAACGACCTGTTCATCCAGCAGACCAAGCTCAAGAACAC
>CAZAIE010000589.1:0-5312 GCA_964485035.1 uncultured Myxococcaceae bacterium
ATGTGTATAAGAGACAGCCGTCGACCTGGGGTCGCACTTCGTCATGGCCCGGGTGTCGCGCTGGCTGCCACCCGACGACCTCATCGGCTGCTTCGTCGCCTACAACTTCTGGGAGCTGGGAGCGCAGCCTCTCTTCGGCCTGCTGCTCGACTGGGTCTACCGGCCAAGGCTGATGGCGCTCGTTGGCCTCGCGGTCCTCGCCGGGGGGCTGCTGCTGCCCAGCGACGCTCCCTGGGCCGCGATGACGCTGAGCGGGGTCGGGAACACGCTCTTCCACGTGGGCATGGGCGTGGTGGCGATGCGGGCGACGCCGTTCTCGGCCGCGGGGCCCGGGCTCTTCATCGCGCCCGGAGCCATCGGCGTGGCCCTCGCGCGAGGCTTCGGCCGGGGCCTCGAGTTCCCGCTCTGGCCGGTGCTGCTGCTCCTGGTCTTCGCGGCGCTCCTCTCGCTGGCCGCCCCCGACCGAGGGAAGACGACGCAGCCTGCCACAGAGCCAGTCCGTGGCCCCGGCCTGGTCCTGGGCGCGGTGGGGTTGCTCATGCTGGCCATCGGCCTGCGCTCGTTCGTGGGCCTGCGCGTGGGCGCTGCGTTCGGGGCACACGCGGCGTGGGTCCTGCCGCTGGCGGTGGCCACGCTCCTGGGCAAGGGCCTTGGCGGCGTGGTCGCGGACCGGGCCGGGTTCCGCGCCACGGCGATCGCGAGCCTCTCCGGCGCGGCGCTGCTCTTCGTCCTCGCCGGTGAACACCTGGTGCTCGCGCTCGCCGCGGTGCTGCTCTTCCAGGCGCTGACCGGGGTCACCCTCGCCGCGCTCTGGCGCCTCATGCCCTCGCGGCCGGGCCTGGCCTTCGGGCTCAACTGCACCGCGCTGTTCGTGGGGTCCGTGCCCATCGTCGCGCGCACGGGTCCGCCCCCGAGCCTCGAGCTCGATGCCGTCCTCGCGCTCGGGGCGGCGGCGGCCATCGCCGTGGCGCTCTCGCTCAGGCCCGCGACGGCCCGAACTGCGAGCGCCGGATGATCCTCTTGCGCTGGCTCGGCGCCTTCCTGCTCACCCTGGCCATCGAGGCGCCGCTGGTGCTGGCGGTGCTGCGGCGCGAGCCCGGCGCACCGGAGCTCCCCACCCGGCGCGCGCTCCTGGGCATCTTCTTCGCGAACCTCGCGACGCACCCACTGGTCTGGTTCGGGTTCCCGCAGCTCGGCATCTCGCCCAACGTCGACCTGGCCATCTCCGAGGTCTTCGCGCCGGTCGCGGAGGCCGCGTTCTTCGCCACGATGTTCGACGGCGTGACGCTGCGGCGGGCGGGGCTCGCGGCGGTGGCGGCGAACCTCACCTCGTTCGGCCTGGGGCTGCTGCTCTTCCTGGCGCTGGGCTGGTGACGCTCACATCGACGGAGGCTGCTGGTCGTCCGGGGCCTGCTTCGGGGCCTTGGGGGCGTCCTCGGTGAGCACCAGCTCCGAGACCGCGAGATCCTTCCACTTGCTTCCCGGGTGGACCGCTTCGATCACCAGCTTCACCCACTTCACCTTCCGCGCAGGGAAGACCACCTCGGTGAGCCCGCGCTGCTCCGGGTCGAACTCCACCGTCTCCTCGGAGGCGTCGGAGAACACCAGGCGCGCCGACTTCACGCGGCTGTTGAGGGCGAACTCGTCGCCGAACCGGTCGTGGGCCTGGAAGCCGTTGGCGATGCCCACGCCCGCCAGCGCGACCTCCTCCCGGAAGCTCACCAGCACCCACTCGCCCTTCCCTCCCTTGGCGTTCTTCTTCGGCTGCCAGGAGGTCGTCAGGTCGCGGTCGGTGAGGTTCTTCGCGTCGAAGCTGTAGCCGCCGCCCTCGGGCATGGCGGACGAGGTGGTCACGCTCTCTACCGAGGCGAGCAGCGCCGGGGGCGTCTGCCTGCCCGGGGGCACCACGCGGTGGCGCCGGCACCAGATCTCCTTCCACGAGGTGCGGCCCGGCCCGCGGCACTCCTGCGAGTAGCCTTCGGAGCGCAGGCTCTTGCCGCAGGCCCCCGTGTCCGAGGCGCTGCCGTCGCAGCCCACGCAGTCGTAGCCCGCCGAGACGCGCGCCTCGAACGTACAGGGCTTGGGCGGCTCGAAGTCACCCACGTCTGCGAGCGCAAGCGCGGGCCAAAGGACGGCCACCACCACGACGATCCGGGACATGGGCCCCTCCAGTGCGCCCCAGTCTTGGAATTCGACTTCGCCCGGCGCTGAGCTTCCCTCCGGGCCGAAGTCTTTCCGGTCCCGCGTCGCGGCGCAACACCGGGCCCGGGAACACCAAACCCGCCGCGGCAGGGCCGGGCGGGTTCGGGAGACTGCCCTGCCCCGCGATCGCTCGCGGGGCAGGTATTCATGAGGGCGCTTACTTGCGGCGGAGCAGGTCGCCCAGCTTCGCCTTGGCGCCGTCGGAGCCCTGGCGGCGCAGGTACTCGCGGTAGTCGTCGTCGCCGTCGTGGGTGAGCGCCTTGACGGACAGGGCGATCTTCCGGTCGGTCGAGTTGATGTCGATGATCTTGACCTCGATCTCGTCGGCCTCCTTGACCACGTCGCGGGGGTTCTCCACGCGCTCCTCGCGGAGCTCGGAGACGTGCACCAGGCCCTCGATGCCCTGCTCGATCTCGACGAAGGCGCCGAAGTCGGTGACCTTGGTGACCTTGCCCTTGACGCGGCTGCCCACCGGCATGCGCTCGGACAGGGTGTCCCACGGGTCCTGCTGCAGCTGCTTGATGCCCAGGCTGAAGCGCTCGTTCTCGACGTCGATGTTGAGCACCACCGCCTCGACCTCGTCGCTCTTCTTGAAGAGCTCGCCCGGGTGCTTGATGTGCTTCACCCAGCTGAGGTCGGACACGTGCACGAGGCCGTCGATGCCCTCCTCGACGCCCACGAAGATGCCGAAGTCGGTGACGTTCTTGACCTGGCCCTTGATGACCGAGCCGATCGGGTACTTGTCCTCGAGCAGGGTCCAGGGGTTCGGCTCGATCTGCTTCATGCCCAGGGCGATGCGCTTGGCCTTGGGGTCGATGTCGAGGACCATCGCCTCGACCTGGTCACCGACGTTGAGCAGCTTGGAGGGGTGCTTGACGCGCTTGGTCCAGGACATCTCGGACACGTGCACGAGGCCCTCGACGCCCGGCTCGATCTCGATGAACGCGCCGTAGTCGATGACGCTGACCACCTTGCCCTTGACGCGGGTGCCGACCGGGTACTTCTCGTCGGCGCGGTGCCACGGGTCCTCCTGGATCTGCTTGAGGCCCAGGCTGACGCGCTCGGTGGCGGGGTCGAACTTGAGGACGACCACTCGGACGTCGTCGCCGACGTTGAAGACCTCGCTGGGGTGACGGATGTGGCCCCAGCTCATGTCGGTGATGTGGAGCAGGCCGTCGATGCCGCCCAGGTCGATGAAGGCGCCGTAGTCGGTGAGGTTCTTGACCACGCCGGTGAGGATGGCCCCCTCCTTCAGCTTCTTGAGGGTCTCCTTCTTCAGCTCCTCGCGCTGCTTCTCGAGCAGCACGCGGCGGGAGAGCACGATGTTGCCGCGCTTCTTGTTGAACTTGATGACCTTGAACTCGAATTCCTTCGAGATGTACTGGTCGAGGTTGCGCACCGGGCGGATGTCCACCTGGCTGCCGGGGAGGAACGCCTTGACGCCGATGTCGACGGAGAGGCCGCCCTTGACGCGCCCGACGATGGTGCCCTTGACGATCTCGTCGCGCTCGCACGCCGCGCTGATCTCGTCCCAGATCCGCATCTTGTCGGCCTTCTCCTTGGAGAGGACGACCATGCCGGAGTCGTTTTCACGGGCCTCGAGGAGGACGTCGACGGGGTCGCCGACCTTGATGGTCACCTCGCCCTTGGCGTTGGTGAACTCGGCGATCGGGACCTGGCCCTCGGACTTGTAGCCGACATCGATGACGGCATAGTCCTTCGTGAGCTGCACGATCGTCCCCTTGACGATCTCACCTTCCTGCAGCACGGCCTCGCCGCCGCGGTCCTTGATGGACTGCTCGAACATCGCGGCGAAATCCTCGGTCTCCGGCACAACGGCATTGGCTTCGGCGTTCTCCATGAGAAAGGAACCTTCCAAACTTGCGGCTGCTAACCGCTATTTTGGCCCCCTGGGCTCTGACCGCTCCGCCACGGGGAAGAATGGCGACGCGCGCACGGTTCGGAACACTCCGGACCTGCCTCTGAGAAGTGGCGGACCCTAGTCCTGGGCCAAGTGGGTGTCAAGCCAGGGGGGGACGCAGGGGGCCTCACTCCAGTTCTGCCCAGCGACCCGTCCGGGGGGGCATGGCGTTGCAGGACAGTCGGTTCGGCACGTTTCGGGCCCCCAGAATCGCGCCTGGTGGCCCAGGAAGCCCGCCTGACGCAGGAGCCCGGGGGGGGAGCTATTTCAATACCTTGGACCCTTCCAGGAGCGCTCCTGAGGCCGCCCAGGAGCCCCCAGGGGCCTTCCGCGCGATTCTTCAAACCGCTGTAATTGCTCGCTTTTCGCCATCATTCCAGAGGCACCGAGAGCACGAAGGTGGTCCCCTTCCCGGCCTTGGTCTTGAAGGAGACCGTGCCCTGGTGCTGCTCGATCATCATCTTGACCATCGCGAGGCCGAGGCCCGTGCCGTCCTTCTTGCCCGCGGTCACGAAGGACTGGAACAGGCGGTCGGCGATCTCCGGCGGGATGCCGGGGCCGGTGTCCGAGAGCCGGAAGACGAGCTGGCCTTCCTCCTTGTCCATGGCAAGCGTGAAGCGCCCGCCCTCGGGCATGGCCTGGGCGGCGTTGCGCGCGATGTTGTAGAGCGCCCGCTTGATCTTCCCCTCGTCGAGCCGGGCCACGCCCTTGTAGCCCGCCACCACCTTGAACTCGATGCCCTTCCCCTCGAAGTCCTTGGTGAGGAACTCGGTGACCTCCTCCAGGAACTTGTTGAGGTAGACCTTGCGCAGCAGGATGTCCGTCTCTCCACGCGCGAAGGCCAGCGTCTCCTTGGCCATCGCGCTCATGTGGCCGAGCTGCTTGAGGATGACCTCCGCGTTGCGCCGACGCTCGTCGGGGTCCGGCTCCTCCACCATCATCTCCGCGTAGCCGCTGACCAGGGTCATGGGCGTGCGCAGGTCGTGGAGCATCCCGGAGATCATCTGGCCGATGGCCGCCAGCCGCGCCCGCCGCTCGCCCTCGACCCGCTCGCGGGCCACGGCGATGGCGCGGGAGAGCTGCCCGGCGATGAGCGTGGCCGCCCGCAGGTCGCCGTCGTTGAAGGTCCGGCCGCGCTTGGGGTTCAAGAACTCCAGCGCCCCCAGCACGCCCTCCTCCCCCAGCGGCG
>CAZAIE010000590.1:0-5303 GCA_964485035.1 uncultured Myxococcaceae bacterium
TCCGCCATGCGGTGGGACCGCTCCACGTCGGCGCGCGCGTGGGCTACGGCCTGGGGCCCGCGGCGCAGCTCCCCGACGGCGAGTCCGGGAGGCTGCACCGGGTGAGCGTGCTGGCGCTCGTCGGCGTCGGCCTCGACAGCCTGCGCGTGGCGCCGTTCGTCGAGCTGGGCGCCGGCTGGCAGCTGGTGCTGCTCGAGCGCCAGCGCGGGCTCGAGGGCGATCCCCTCGGGCTGCTCGCGCGAGGAGCGCTGGGCGCGCGGGTCCGGGTCGGTCCGACCCGGCTCGGCGTCGCGGTGGTGCTGGAGGCCCAGTCAGTGAACGAGCACTCGCAGCGACGCCTCGACTGGGTCCCCGGAGGGGAGCTCTCTGTCCAGTTCTGAGCGGGGGCGTACTCCGTCCCCTCTTCTGCCTCGACCCGCCAAGCCGGTTCAGTTGGTCTCGGGTTCTCTACGGAGGCAGACCATGAAGGCAATGACGTTTGGCGAGGAGGTCCCCGGCTACGACATCCGCGTGCTCAACGAGCGCGAGGTCCGGGCCGCGGCGGGGATCCTCTTCGTCCTGATGCTGATCGCCATCCAGCGGGTCATCTACACGTGGGACTTCCAGCTGCTGAAGTACGCCTCGACCTTCTTCTTCGCGGACTTCCTCCTGCGCGTGTTCGTCAGCCCACGGCTCTCGCCCACGCTCATCCTCGGTCGCCTCGCGGTGAGTCGCCAGACGCCGGAGTACGTCGGGGCGACCCAGAAGAAGTTCGCGTGGGTCATCGGCCTTTCGCTGGCCTCGGTGATGGTCGTGATGCTGAACGTGCTGAACCTCCACAGCCCCATCACCGGGATCATCTGCTTCATCTGCCTCGTCTTCCTCTTCCTCGAGTCGGCCTTCGGCATCTGCCTGGGCTGCAAGGTCTACCCGCTCATCTACGGGAAGCAGGTGCGCTACTGCCCGGGAGAGGTCTGCGAGCTGAAGGACCGTCAGCCGACCCAGAAGACCTCGCGCACGGAGCTGCTCGCCCTGGTCGTGTTCGGCGCGTTGTTCGCCGCGGCGGTGGTCCCCCTGAAGGACCACTACTCCCGCAGGCCAGTGTCGATCATGGGGATGAAGGAACCGCCGGTGGCGCAGCAGGGGCCGCGGTAGGGCGGACTGCATCGCCACGGCGGATCGGCCAGCACCGCCCGCCCGCCCGCAGGCTCCGGCTCCGAAACCGTGACCTGAACCGGTGGCCGCAGCCCCGGCCAGTCATCCGCCTGTCGTCCGACCTCGCGCCGACGGATGGGCAATCCCTGGCGCGCGCAGGCACACTCCTCGCGGAGGGTGACGATGCGCCGACTGCTGGGAGTTCTCGTCGCGAGCGTGGATGAGCACCGCGGGGTCGCGCTGGGCGCCGCGCTGGTGGTCGGGCTCGCGACGTTCCTCGGGAGCGCCTTCGCCCGGAACCTCCGGCTACTGGAGGAGGCCCACCTCCTCGGATCTCGCCCGGCCCTCGTCCGGGCGGACGTGGGCGGGACCCCGAGCGCTTGGGCCCGCCCCAGCGCGGGGTACCTGCGGGCGGCTGGCAGCGGGGACGAGTCGATGCCGTCTTGCGGCCAGGTGCTGATCGCTCCGCGCGTCTCGGTCACCGCCGCGCACTGCGTGTCCGAGGCGCGCCGCTACGTCGTGGGGTTCGGTCCAGCCCCCAAGCGCGGGGAGGCCGGGACCTGCCGCGTGAGCGAGGTCCCGGTGCGCAGCATCCGCCTGCGCGACGGGTGGAGCCGGGCACCCGCCCTCGATCTCGCGCTGCTCTTCCTGGAGGATTCCTTTTCCGGGGGGCCGGTGGCCCGGGTGGCGCCTTCGGTCTCTGCCCTGCTCGCCTGCGGTGGTCCGGCGGCCGAGCTGGAGACCTTCGTCTACTCCAACGCCCCCGGCGCCAGCGAGCGCCGCCGGGTCGACCTGCGGGCCACCCTGCCTCCGAGCGAGCGGAGCGGGCCCGCGCAGGTGCAGGCCCAGGCGCATGGGGCCGGGGTCTGCTGGGGAGACAGCGGGAGCGCCGTGTGGGACTCCGCTGAGGACGCAGTGGTGGGGCTGCTCAACCAGAACTCCCCGGAGCCCACGACCTACCGCTGCCGCATGCTCACCCGGGACGTGTGGGCCGACTGCCCGGCCCTCCGCTGCGCAGCGGACCGCCCCTTCGAGTTCCTGGACCTCACGGCCCACTCCGACTGGATCGCAGCGGAGGTCGGGGCCTTCCCCTGGGAGCAGCCGCCCTCCAACGGGGGTGGCGTGCCTCGGCGATGAGCCTATAAGGCACCAGAGGAGCAGGGACAGGCACCACCACCTGCCCCTGCCTCACTCGTCAGCGACGATCAATCCAGCGGGAACTGGCACGCGCCTCCGATGCAGCGGAAGCTGCCCGGGTACCCGGCCGCGAGGCAGCCCGAGTCGTCCACGCACTCGTTGACGCACTGGGGAACGCCTGCCTGGTTCGAGCGGCAGACGCCACCCGCTTCCAGGCAATCCAGCACGTCCCAGGGCTCGCAGAACGGGTCGATGCACCGCGCCCGGCCACCCGGATAGTCGTGCCAGCACCAGGCGGCGGGCGAGTTGAACAGCCGCTGGCAGTCGGCGAGGCACATCCAGTCCGGTGGCGGGTCGAGGAAGCAGTGGCCCACGCCGCCGCCCCGGGTGTCGTCCCCGAAGCAGGTCCCCACCGCGCAGGGGCGCTGGTGGTCGCACTCGCAGCCCGGCCCGCGCTCGGTGTCGCAGCGCTTGCAGATGCCGACCGTGCTCGATGCGTTGACCTTCGTCCTCACGCAGGTGAGCTGTCCGTCGTTGTCGGTGCAGAACTTGTCCGCGGCGAAGTCCCCGTCCGGCGCGTCGTCGAAGGCCACCGTCTCGCAGAGGCACCCCTCGCCGCCCACGCAGGAGGGCGGCTGCGGCGTCGGGTCGGCGGGCATCGGCCAGCTGGTCACCGACTTCGCGCGCAGGGCCTTCCCCAGGGTCGAGATGTAGAGCGCGTGCGTGTCGCAGACGGTGAGGTTCTTGTCGAGGTGGCCGCAGTCGCTCCCCTTCGAGTTCCGGTACGTCACCAGGTGGCGGATCTCGTCCTCGCCGTAGATCCGCTCGGACTTCCGGTCCGCGCTGCAGAGATCGCCGTGCGCGTGGCTGACCACGTCGCCGATGAGCCGCCACTGGCCGTCGAGCTGGAACCAGAGGATGTGGAACAGCTCGTGGCCAACGAGCTTGCCCACCCGCGCCGGGTCGTCGAAGGTCCCGACCGCGAAGTTGTCCACGCAGATGTTGATCTTTCCGATGGTCTCGTGGTGCCCGGCAGGCGAGACGTCCGACGTGTAGCAGAGGTTGTACTGGTCCTCGGGCCAGTACCGGCAGACGAGCTTCAGGTCCGTGTGGCCCGCGACCGCGTGCCGCACGCGGTCCCAGTAGCGCTGCATGGCGTGGCGCCAGCCGGCGTAGCGCACGGGGTGGTAGGGGCCGAACCAGAACTCCAGGCTGGTGCAGCCGTCACCGGCCACCGGCCCCTGGAAGCCCCAGGAGTACGCCGGGCGGCTCCAGGCCCACTCCCGGTTCGCGGGGTTGCGGCTGTCCAGGCTCGCGGCGACCTGCATCACCCGCCAGGTCCAGTAATGCAGCTCCATCCAGGCGGACAGCACCCGGATGCACTCCGCGTGCTGCGGCTCCCAGTGCATGGTCTGGCAGTCCTGCACCTCCGGGAAGGTGACGGGCGGCATGTCCGAGGGCCGCGGTCCGAAGGCCACGATGGACTTCTCCTCGCAGCTGGTGGGGACGAACGACGAGGTGAGCGAGGTCGGCCGGTCCTCGAACTGGTCGGAGACTCCCGAGCGGGCCGCCATCGCGCTCGCGAGCAGCCTCGGCTGGGCGCGCACGAGCCGCAGGCGGCCACCGGCGAGCACCTCGTAGGTCTCGATGACCTCGAGGTCGGTGAGCGGCGTGCTGCCCACCGACAGCTCGAGCACGTCAGTGGCCCTCGTGGAGACCACGGTGCCGGTGACGTCGCCCAGGACGAGCATCGCCCCGCTCCGGTCGGCGCGGCGCACCCGGATCTCCGCGGACTGGCGTCGGTAGGAGACGCTGCTGCGGTCGGGCGCGTCGAGCAGCCTGCGCAGCGGCCGGGCCACGCGGAAGGTCCACGTCCCCGTGTTCGACGTGAGGATCGGCTCTCCGATGACGTCCGTGGCCCCACCGATCTCCGACCAGTCGGTGAACACGGTCTCCAGGTCGGCGGAGCTCGCCACGAGGGTGGAGTGCTCCACCAGGTGTCCGTCGTCCTGGTCCGACCTCAGGGTGAGCTCCAGTCCCTGTCCAGCAGAGCCCAGGGCGCCCTTCGCCCCGGGCGGTTCAGCGCGGCAGGAACACAGCGCGAGCGCTGCGCCGAGGACCGCCAGGCGGTGCATTTCGAGGTGTCGCATACGTGTCGTTGCTCCCGTTGAAAGGGAAGGGACCGAAGCGGTCCCTCCCTGACCCGGCACCTTCGCAACGACTCGCGAGGCTGGCGATGAGTCCCCCGAGCGGGAGCGCTCAGCGGGCCTCGAGCGCGTCGAGCAGCGCCCCGACGGCTTGCGCGTCCCGCGCCGAGAGCGCCGTCGCGCGCAGCGCCTGCTCCGCGGGGTCCGGTCCGCTCGTGGTCAGCCGCGTGAGCGTGGCCTTCCAGAGCACGTTGGCCCTGGCGAACAGCGCCGAAGCCTCCGTCCGCGTGACCACGAGCCCGGCCTGGTAGGTCGCCTTGTTGTCGCACTCGGGGCACTCCGGGAAGAGGGCGCTCGAGGGGAACCCGAGCCGGCAGCGGCTGCCTTCCCGGAAGGTCACCAGCGAGTGGAGCGGGACGCCGGGGATGGCCCCGGTCTGCGCGCTCCCGAGCGCACCCGGCCCCTCGTCCTCGGGGAGGTTGAGCCGGACCAGCACGGCGTAGTCCGCGGGCGTGGTCAGGGCAGTGCCCTGCGGCTCGACCAGGCGCCAGCCGCGCGACGGCCCGAGCCAGAACTCGTTGATGGAGTGGGTCTGCTGGGCCATGCCGACCAGGTAGTTCGCCACGGACCGCGTGGGGACCTGGGCGATGCGCCCTGCCGCCGAGGCGAGGTTCGCGTAGCCGGTGCACGAGGCGTTGCGCGTGCGGAAGACCGAGAGCGCATCCAGCCCGGCGAGCTGGCCCGGGTTCGTGACGTAGCTGGACGTCCACTGCAGCACCTTGCCCATCGCCCCCAGGGGGTCGCTCGTGCCGTCGACGCCCCCCAGCGCCGCCTGGACCGCCGAGACGAGGTCGGGATCGCCCGCCTGGACCACCGCCGTCGGCG
>CAZAIE010000591.1:0-5300 GCA_964485035.1 uncultured Myxococcaceae bacterium
TAAGGCGCCACTCAACTTTCTGGACTTGGGTTGCGGGCGTCAGCCCGCGCTAAGGGTGACCAGGCTGGCGCAGCCCAGGAGCGCGACGTCCACCCGGCCGCGCGAGCGGACCGAGCGCGCCTTCCCGCGCAGCAGCGACACCAGGCCCGTCCAACGGAGCAGGCAGTGGACGACCATCCCGACGCCGATGACCAGACCGAGGACCAGGTGCAGGAGGTCGGCGTCGTTGCGCGAGTGGGCGGCGTCGAACCCGCTCACCATGGCGACGATCGTGCCCGCGCCGAGGAGCACCACCAGCCACCGCCGCCAGTCGCCGTTCGTCCGTGCCTGCATCGCCGTCCTCCTGGAGGTGCTGTAGAAGGAGCTTCGCTGGCTGCGTTGGCAACGATCTGTCCGGATCGTGAAGTTGTGTTGCCGGCTCGCCGCGAACCCTCGGCGAGGGCTCCCGGCTCCCAGGAGACGAGCGGCCACAAGCCGCACCTTCCCCACGGAGCGAGCCATGTTGAAGACCAACCTGAAGCACATCGAGAGCGAGTCGGACTTCCAGCAGACCCTGTCCCAGCACGAGAACGTGATGGTCTGCTGCGGCCGCATGGGGCCGATGTGCCTGCCCGTGTACGACGTGATGGAGAAGGTGGAGGGGAAGTACGGCCACGTCGCCTTCCGCGACCTCGAGTTCGACGGCCCCCACGGCCACCTCATCCGCAACCTGCCCGAGACCCGCAACTTCAACGGGCTGCCCTTCACCGTGTACTTCAAGCACGGCAAGCCGGTCGCGGCGACCAGCAGCATCCAGAACAAGAAGCAGGTCACCGAGATCCTCGACCGGGAGTTCGGTGCGCCGGCCGCCTCGCAGGGCTAGGAGCCGCCCATGACCGCCAAGCGCTACGACGCCATCGTGCTGGGAGGCGGGGCTGCGGGGCTGACCGCGGGCATCTACCTCGGCCGGGCCCGGCTGAAGACGCTCATCGTCGACAGCGGCTCGCTCGGCGGCCAGATGCTCATGACCCACGCCGTGGCCAACTACCCCGGCGTGCTCGAGACCTCGGGCAAGCAGATCGCCGACAACATGCGGGCGCAGGCCCGGCAGTTCGGCTGCGAGCTGCTCTCCAACAACGAGGTGCTGCGGCTGGACCTCACCGGGGCCGAGAAGACGGTGGAGGTGGAGGACGAGGGCACCTTCGTCGCTCCAGTGGTGATCCTCGCGATGGGCGGCGTCCCCCGGACGCTGGGGCTCGACTCCGAGCAGCGCTTCAAGGGCCGCGGCATCTCGTACTGCGCGACCTGCGACGGCGACTTCTTCACCGGCAAGGACATCGTCGCCATCGGCGGCGGGAACTCGGCCATCGAGGAGGCGGTGTCGCTCACCCGATACGCCCGCTCGGTGACGGTGGTGCACGAGTTCGACCACTTCCAGGCCCACCCCTGGGCGGTGGCGGAGGCGCGGCAGAACCCGAAGATCCGCTTCCTTCTCGAGCAGGACATCAAGGGGTTCGAGGGCGGGGAGCAGCTGGAGAAGGTGCGGGTGGCCCACAAGCGCACCGGCGAGGTCACCGAGCTCGCGGCGTCGGGTGCGTTCATCTTCATCGGCTACGTGCCCAACACCGGCGCGGTCCGTGGCCAGGTGGCCCTGAGCGAGCGCGGGGAGATAGTGGTGGACGCCGACCTGGCGACCAGCGTCCCGGGGGTGTTCGCCGCCGGCGACGCACGGGTGAAGCGCTACCGGCAGATCACCACGGCCGTCGCCGACGGGACCGTGGCCGCGCTGGGGGCCATCGAGTACCTGCGCAAGCGGACCCCGGCCGCGGCGTAGCCAGCGTCCTGGTGGCTCAGGGGCCCGGTCGTGGCACGAGCCTGGGGCGCGCCCTCGGCGCCAGCACGAGCGGGCGCTGGGCCGGGCTGGGAGCCGCGGCGGGCTGACCGAGCAGCTGGCCGAGCACTCCGCGCGGCCCCTGCCGGTACAGCGAACCCACCGAGGCGAGCGCGAGCACCGCTGCGCACGCGAGGTGGAGGGGCCCGGGGGAGTCGTGGGCCCGGGCGTGGAGGGCCATCCCGGCTCCTCCGAGCGACAGCAGGTCCACTCCCCAGCCGAGCACGGTCGCGCTCGCGAACACCGCGGCCCCGAAGCCGAGCGCGATGCGTCGCCCATGCAGGCTCGAGAGGACGCCGAAGGTGGTGGCGTTGGTGGCGGGACCGGTGAGCAGGAAGGCCAGCGCGGCGCCCCCCGAGAGCCCCTTGTGCATCAGCACCGCGACCAGCGGGGTCGCTGCCGAGGCGCACACGTAGGCGGGGATGCCCAGTGCCGCGGCCACGGGAGGCGCGAGCCAGCGGGGAAGCTGCCCCAGGGTCGCCGGGTCGAGGAGCGGCTCGAGCACGGCGCCCCCGACCAGTCCCAGCACGATCCACGGGCCGGTGTGGTCGAGCGTGTGCGCGATGCCGTCCAGTCCGCGCCTCAGCGTCGCGCGGTCGAGCCGCGGTCCGGCCGTCGGGACCGACAGCACCAGCACCTCCCGTCGGGGGATCAGCCGGCCCACCGCCACTGCGACGAGGACGGCGATGATCCCCGCGGCCAGGAGCCTGACGATGGCCATGGGCCACCCCAGCAGCGGCACGGACAAGAGCATCGCGTCCACGCCGATCTCCGGGGCAGCGATGAGGAAGGCGAGGGCGGCGACCGGCGGGACGCCCTTGCCGATGAGCCCGTGGTACAGCGGGACCACCCCGCACGAGCAGATGGGGAGCGGAGCCGCGACCAGCGTCCCGCGCAGCGCCTGGCTGACCGGGCCTCCCCGACCCAGCCACCGCCGCGCACGCTCCAGCGAGAAGACCTGGAAGGCGGCCGAGAGCACGAGCGCCAGCAGCACCGCCGGGGCGGCCTCGAGCGCGAGCGTCACGAAGGAGTCGCGCATCCCCAGCGCCTGCGGGAGGGCCCGGCTCCACGGGTGGTGCAGGGCGGTGAGGCCGGTCCCCGCCGCGCCCAGGAGAGCGCCCGCCAGTCCCGCGGCCCTCTGGAGGCTCGAGCGTCGCTCTGGCGAGGGCGTCGCCAGCAGCGCGGTCAGGACCAGCGGGGCGGCTCCGACCGAGAGGGCGTGGGCGGGCTCACGCAGGGGGCCTGAGACGGTGGCCCCCACCGCAGCGCCTGCCAGGACGGCGCCAGCGCCGCACAGCCGCCCCAGCAAGGACGAGCGGTGGAGCAGTGGCTGGGTGACCACCGCCAGGACCAGGAGGTCGAGGAGGTGGGGCCAGTCGGCTCCGAGGCGGAGCCAGGTGCCTTCTGCGACGCCTGCGGCGACGAGCCCCGCCAGCGCAGCGGCCGTGAGCGCCCCGGCTTTCCACAGCCGTCGGGTGACCGCGACGAGGGTAAAGGCGGCGAGGGCTGGCCACCCGCTCTCGATCACGGCGCGCGGCAGCGCCGAGACCACGAGCGCTCCCAGGTACGCGGTGACCACCCATGCATCGAGGAGGGCTGTCGGCACTGGGCGGCTCACGTCGTCTCCTCCGGGCTGAACAGGGCTTCGGCAGAGAGGGGCCGGGCTCCTCGTTGGGAGAGGACGGCGTTCACTGCGCGCACCAGCTTGGCCCGCACCCGCCGGGGCAGGGGACGGCCCTCCCACGCCGAACAGAGCTGGGCCGGGGTCAGTGCTCGCCCGCTCGGTCGGCCCCAGTCTTCGAACGCGGGCGTTCGGGCGCGACGCTCCAACCGCGCGGAGCGTCGGAGCAGCTCGGTCGCGCGGATCCGATGACGGGCCATCTCGTCCTTGAAGGCCATGACCCGCTCCGCTACTGGCGGGCGCGGGCCCGCCGCCTCACCAGGCAGTCGCCCACGCCGTCGAGGAAGCGCTCCCAGTTCAAGCGTCGCCCGATGGCCACGAGGTAGGAATCCTCGACGGTCCCGGTCCAGGGGCGCGCGGTGAAGGCGCCCGGGTGCCACTGGATCTCGTGCCAGGCGCAGTCCGGCCCCGCCTGGACGATGCCCTTCAGGCGGACGAGCGTCCGTGGGTAGCAGCGGGCGAGGGCCGCAAGCTTCTCCAGGTCCAGGGGCCGGGTGAGCTTGAAGCCGCAGTTGCTGAACCCGTCGGTGGTGTCGCGCGACGGCAGGCGCAGGCGTAGCGGGCGCGGCCTCGGGGCGTCGTCCAGGAGCCGTGCGGGGTCCACCTGGGCCCAGCTCGTCTCCAGGGTCTTCGCCCCCGGCGCGAGGCGGGCGACGAGCGTGCGTGCCGCCTCGAGCTGCGCGGGGCTGGCGCGGTCGGTCTGGTTCAGCACCACCCAGTCCGTCCCCCGCAGGTGCTCCTCGGCCGCGTCCCAGGTCCGCACCACCTCGGAGAGGCGCGCCGAGTCCACCACGCCGATCACCGTGCCCAACCGGAAGGCGCCGGTCTCGGCCGCGGCGACCGCGAGCGCCTCGACCACCCGGGGCAGCGAGGCGAGCCCGGTGGCCTCGACGAACACCGGCGACCGGCCGCGCGCCCCGGCGAGCTCCTGCACCGCCTTGCCCAGCTCATGCGTGAGGTCGCAGCAGACGCAGCCCCCCGCCAGCCCGCGGATCTCGACGGGCTCGTCCTGGTGCTCCGAGTGCAGGACCGTGCCGTCCACGTCCTCCCCGAACTCGTTCTCCACCACCCCGGGGCGTGCGCCCCCCGCCACCGACCACTCCAACAGCCGGGTGAGCAGCGTGGTCTTCCCGCTCCCCAGGAAGCCTCCGATGACGTGTACCGGCACCGTCCGCGTCGCCTTGTCCTGCTTGCCCGGCATTGCGTCCTCCTCGTCGTTGGTCTCTCTCGCGTCAGTCACAGCCTCGACACCAGCACCCGCGCGTCCGTGGTGGCCGCGGCCACCCGCCGGCCTGCTCCCGCCACCGGCTCCAGCAGGGGCTGGCCGACGTGCTCCTTCAGGCGCGGCGCCCAGTCCGGCCGCGTGCTCCAGGCGCGGAGCTCGCCGCCCGCAGTCGTCGCCGCGAGCAGCCCCTCGGCGACCCAGACGACCCCCACCGCCGGGTCCGGGAGCGGGACGATGGTCTCCATCTCCTGGTCGTCGAGGCCCGCGCGACCGAACGGCCAGACCGAGACGGCGGGGCCTCCCGCGGCGGCGAGCCACCGGCCCGAGGGGCTGAAGTCCAGCGAGCGGACCGGTCCGGGAAACCCGCGGATCTCCCCGCCGTCGCCGTGTCCGAAGTCCCAGTACCGCACCGTGCCGTCGGCGTGGCCGGTCGCGAGCAGCGTGTCCGAGGGGCGGGCGGAGAGCGCGAGCACCGGGGAGGGCAGCGTCTCCTGCACGACCACGCGGGCCTCCCGATCCAGCAG
>CAZAIE010000592.1:0-5291 GCA_964485035.1 uncultured Myxococcaceae bacterium
CCTCGGTCTGGACGCGGTCCCACTCGACCGCCACGTACAGCGCCTTCGCGCCGACGAGCCCGCAGGCCACTGCGATGAGCGAAGCCGCGAAGGCGTCGAAGAGGGGAAAACAGAAGCGCCGCGCTGCCCGTACGCAGAGGTACGTGCCCAGCGCGGCGCCCAGGATGGCGAAGACGCCGTATCCCGTAAAGGCGAGTGGCCGGCCGAAAACCGTGAACTCGGCCCAGACCGGCCACATCGCAGGCTACTCGGCCTTCTTCGCTTCCTCGGCGGCCTTGTCCATCTCCTTCTGCATCTCCTTCTGCGCCTCGTCGGCGGCCTTCTTCATCTCGTCCTGCATCTCCTTGAGCGCCTTCTCCGCCTCGGGGCTCTTCATGGCGTCCTTCATCGCCTTCTCGAACTCCGGGGAGTTCATGGCCTTGTTCAGGTCCTTCTCGAACTTCCCGCTCTTGATGTCGTTGTCGAGCTTCTTGGCGGCCATACCGCAGGCGATCTGGCAGGCGGTCATCCCGAGAGAAATGATGAGGGCGATGATGCCCACGATGAGGCCGCCCATCGCGACGCCGGCGCCGCCAGCGACCGGGGCGTTCTTCTTGCCGATGATCGCGAGCACGAGGCCGATGATCGAGAGGACCACGCCCACGCCAGTCACCCAGCAGGTGAGCAGGCCGAGGATGGCGGCCACCAGGCCGATGATGGCGAGGATGTTGGTGCCCTGCGCAGGGGGAGGAGCAGCCTGGGGAGTCGCGCCGCCGGGGATCTCGTTCATTGCCATGGGGTCATGCCTTTCTGTCGCGATGGGAAGGAAAACGGGCGCATCCTACACGGGATGCGCCCGGGGGCAAAAGAGGGTCAGGCCCGCAGCGTGGCCGCGTGCTGCTCGGTGAGTGCCGCGACGATCTTGCCGTGCGCCTGCGTGATCTCCTCGTCGGTGAGCGTGCGGTCCGCCGCCCTGAACCGGATGGCGTACGCCAGGCTCTTCTTCCCACTTCCGATGTTGGGCCCGCGGTAGACGTCGAACAGCACCACGTCCTCCACCAGGCCTGCTCCCGCCTTGCGCACCGACGCCTCGATGGCCGCCGCCGGCTTGCCCTCGTCGATCACCACCGCGAGGTCGCGCAGCACGGCCGGGAACTTGGGCACGCCACGGTACGCCGGGATGAGCTTCGCCGCCGCGCAGAGCGCGGCGAAGTCGAGCTCGAACACCAGCACCCTTGGCACATCCAGCTTCTGCGAGACCACCGGGTGCAGCTCGCCCAGGAAGCCGAGGCTCTGGCCCCCGACCTTCACCTCACAGGCCGAGCGCGGGTGCAGCATCGCCTGCCCTGCCGCCGACTCGAAGCTCGCGCCGCGGACACCGGATGCCTCGAGCACCTGCTCGAGCACGCCCTTGAGGTCGTAGAAGTCCGAGGCCTTGCGCTCGTCGCCCCACTGCAGCGGCGCGCGGCTGCCGGTCATCACGCCCGCGAGCACCAGCCTCTCGAGCGCAGGCTGGGTCGCCTTGGCGTCGGGGTTGGCGCGGTACACGCGGCCCAGCTCGTAGAGCCGCACGTCCTCGACCTGGCGGTTGAGGCTGTGCCGCAGGTTCGCGAGCAGCCCGGCGAGGCGCGTCGTGCACATCGCGCCCTGCTCCGCGGCGAGCGGGTTCTTCAGCAGGATGGGCTTGACGTCCGGGGTGAGGACCTCGAGGTCCTTGGGCGACTGGAACGAGTAGTTGAGGACCTCGTCGAAGCCGCCGGCGGAGAGCGCACCACGCGCCCGCACCTCGACCGCACGCTCGGTGGTCTCGGGGGCCAGCTCGGCCGCGCCGCGGGGCATGGTCACCGGGATCGACTCGAAGCCCCGGGTCCGCGCGATCTCCTCGACGCAGTCGGCCTCGCCCTCCACGTCCAGCCGCCAGGTGGGCGCGGTGACCTCGACCAGGCCCTCGCCCTTCGCCTCGAGCCGGAAGCCGAGCGAGCCCAGGATCTGCTCGGTGGTCTCCTTGGGCACGGGCGTGCCCAGCGCCTCGGAGATGCGCGCGAACCGCAGCGGGAACCTGCGCGGCTCGGGCAGCTTCCCCTTCACGTCCACGCGGCCCTTGGCGACGGTGGCGCCGCAGGTCTCGGCCAGCAGCTTCGCGGCGCGGTCCTGCGCGAAGGCGACCATCTCCGGGTCCACCCCGCGCTCGAAGCGGTACGACGACTCGGAGTGCAGCGCGTGACGGCGCGCGGTGCGCCGGATGGCCCCGGGAGCGAAGCTCGCGCTCTCCAGGAGGATGCGCTTCGTCGTCGCCGAGACCTCGCTGGTGGCCCCGCCCATGACCCCGGCCAGGGCCGAGGGCGCGGCCTCGTCGCAGATGCACAGGTCGTCGGCGGAGAGCGAGCGCTCCTTGCCGTCGAGAGTGGTCATCTTCTCCGCGGCCTTCTCGGTGGTCTTGGCGCGGCGCACGACGATCTGCCCGCCCGCGACCTTGTCGAGATCGAACGCGTGCAGCGGCTGCCCGCACTCCATGAGCACGTAGTTGGTGACGTCCACGGCGTTGGAGAGCGCCCGGATGCCGACCGCGCGCAGGCGGTTCTGCATCCACAGCGGCGACGGCCCGATGGTCGCGCCCTCGAGCACGCGCGCCGCGTACCGCGGGCAGCGCTCCAGGTCGTCGATGCGCACCTTCACCAGCGACTCGGCGCTGGCCCCGCCCTCGACGAGGGTGGTGTCCGGCAGGCGCAGCGGCTTGCCGGTGAGCGCCGCGACCTCGCGGGCGACGCCGAGGTGGCACAGGCAGTCGGCGCGGTTGGCGGTGACGTTCACCTCGAAGACCGTGTCGCGCAGCCCCAGCGCCTCGGCGATGGGCGTACCGGTCTTCAGGGCCGGGTCGAGGATGAGCAGGCCGGAGGCCTCCTCGGAGAGCCCCAGCTCGCGCGAGCTGCAGAGCATGCCGAAGGACTCGGTGCCGCGCAGCTTGGCCTTCTCGATCTTCGTGCCCCCGGGGAGCTTCGTGCCCACCGTGGCCACCGGGACCTTGTCACCGACCTTGTAGTTCTTCGCGCCACAGACGATCTGCAGGGGCTCCGGACCGCCGGCGTCGACCTTGGTGACCGAGAGCTTCTCGGCGTTGGGGTGCTGCACGCTCTCCAGCACCTGCCCCACCACCACGCCGTCCAGGCCCTCGCCCAGCCGCTCGACGCCCTCGATCTCCAGGCCCGCCATGGTGAGCCGCTTCGCGAGTTCTTCGGCCGAGGGCAGCTCCACGTAGTCCGCGAGCCAGTTCAAGCTGATCTTCATGATCTCAATCCCACTTTCGACTCTCGACTCTCGACTGTTGACTTGCCTTAGAACTGCTCCAGGAACCGCGCGTCGTTCTCGAAGAGCGCACGCAGGTCGTCGAGCCCGTAGCGCAGCATGGTGAGGCGGTCCACGCCCATGCCGAACGCGAACCCGCTGATCTCCTGGGGGTCGTAGTCCACGGCCTTGAAGACGTTGGGGTGCACCATCCCCGAGCCCATCACCTCGATCCACCCGGTGCCCTTGCAGAGGCGGCAGCCCTTGCCGCCGCAGAGCACGCAGCTCACGTCCACCTCGGCCGAGGGCTCGGTGAAGGGGAAGTAGCTGGGGCGGAAGCGGGTGCGCACGTTCTCGCCGAAGAAGGCCTTGGCGAATGCGTCCAGGGTGCCCTTCAGCTCCGCGAAGGTGACGCCCTTGTCGACCAGCAGCCCCTCGATCTGGTGGAACATCGGGGTGTGGGTCACGTCGCTGTCGCAGCGGTAGACCTTGCCGGGGGCGATGATGCGCACCGGCGGCTTGCGGCCGAGCATGGTGCGGATCTGCACCGGCGAGGTGTGCGGCCGCAGCACCGCGCCCTCGGGGCGGCCCAGGCTCGCCTCGTCCAGGTAGAAGGTGTCCTGCATGTCGCGCGCAGGGTGGTCGAGCGGGATGTTGAGCGCCTGGAAGCTGTAGTAGTCGAGCTCGATCTCCGGGCCGCTCGCGACCTCGAAGCCGAGGCGCGCGAAGATGGCGCAGAGGTCGTCCATGGTGCGGCTCACCGGGTGCCGGCGGCCCAGGTGGGGACGCCGCCCGGGGAGCGAGACGTCGAGGCGCTCGCCCGAGAGCTCACGCTCGAGGGCCTTCTGGCGCACCTGGCCGAGAGCGTCCTCGAGGGCCTTCTCCACGGCGGACTTCACGGCGTTCGCGCGCTGGCCGAAGCTGCGGCGCTGCTCGGGCGGGATCTTGCCGATGCGCTCGAAGAGGCGGGTCACCACGCCCTTCATGCCCAGGTGCGTCACGCGCGCCTGCTCCAGGCCCTTCTCGTCCTGCGCCGCGGCGAGGTCGGCGAGCGCGGCCTGCTGGACCGCGTCGAGCTCGTTGGCCAGCTCCTCCGGCAGCGCGGCCGGAGCCTGTTCGTTCTTGCCCATGGCTTCTTCCTTCGACGGTGCTTCGGGTGCCGATACACAACAGGCCGCTCGACGCCTGTAGGGGACGTTCGAGCGGCCTGCTGTTCGCGTGCGCGGAGGACCCGCGCCGCGTCTGCCTACTTGGCGGCCGCGACCACGGCGGTAAAGCCCGCGGGGTCGAAGATCGCCAGGTCGGCCATGATCTTGCGGTCGATGGCCACGCCGTTCTTGGTGAGGCCGGCGATGAGCTTGGAGTAGGAGAGCCCGTTCAGGCGAGCCGCGGCGTTGATGCGGACGATCCACAGCTTGCGGAAGTCGCGCCGCTTCTGACGCCGGTCGCGGGTGGCGTAGTCGAGAGCGCGCTCGACGGCCTGGTTCGCCCGCTTGTAGCAGTTCTTCCGACGGCCGCGGAAACCCTCGGCCAGTTGGAGAATGCGGTTCCTTCTACGACGCGCCTTTACACCCTTCTTGACTCGCATTGCTGCTCCTTCGTGCGCGCTCTACGTGCCCGCACCGGGCGGGACTTTGGACGCGAGCGCAGCGTTGCGCAGGCCACGGGGCCTGCAACCTGGTGCTGCCCGTTGCTTCTCAGGTGCCGTACGGCAGGGTCTCTTTGACCTTCTTCGCATCCCGGTTCTCGAGGTGCGACATGCCGCGCAGACGCCGGTTCACCTTGCTGCTCTTGGAGAGCTGCGAGTGGCGGGCGTAGGCGCGAGCGAACTTGACCTTGCCGCTCTTCTTCACCTTGAAGCGCTTGGCAGCGCCGCTGTTCGTCTTCAGCTTGTATCCCATCGCGTTGTTCCTTCTTGGTGCTGCAGTAGGGAGCGACCGCCGCTCCCTAGTTCTTGGGCGCCTGGACCGGGGCGGGAGCTGCAGGCTCGGCGGGGGCAGCAGCCGGAGCAGCCGGAGCCGGAGCAGGAG
>CAZAIE010000593.1:0-5272 GCA_964485035.1 uncultured Myxococcaceae bacterium
CGCTGGGACTCGGTGGTGCTGCGCCCGGGGCGACGGCCGCTGGAGGCGCTGGCGGACGCGCTGGTCGCGGCGACCACCGCCGAGGCGTCGGAGCGCGACCTCTTGCTCGAGCGGCTGCGCAGCGAGCCCGGCTACCTGGGCGCGGCGTTCCGCGAGTCCGCGCGCCGCGGCCGCAAGAAGGTGCTGGTCTTCATCGATCAGTTCGAGGAGCTCTTCACGCTGGTCCCGGACCGCGCGGAGCGGCTGGCCTTCACCGCGTGCCTGAGCAGCCTCGCCGACGACGCCAGCTCCCCGACGCGCGTGGTGCTCTCGCTGCGGTCGGACTTCCTCGACAGGCTGGCGGAGGACGACCGCTTCATGGCCGAGCTGACCCCCGGGCT
The DNA here is from genome assembly GCA_964485035.1 of uncultured Myxococcaceae bacterium. GTDB lineage: Bacteria > Myxococcota > Myxococcia > Myxococcales > UBA5297 > CAZAIE01. The sequence goes on from CAZAIE010000593.1 coordinate 381, forward strand.
GGTCTTCCTCAGCCCTCCCGGCCGCGCCGGCCTGGCCGACGCGCTGGTGCGGCCGGCGGAGCTGGCGGGCTACCGGTTCGAGTCCCCGCAGATCGTCGAGGACATGCTGGGCGACCTGCAGGCGAGCCAGGGCGCGCTGCCGCTCTTGCAGTTCGCCGCGAGCAAGCTGTGGGAGGGGCGCGACCCGGCGCGCAAGCTGCTCACCGCGGCCAGCTACCAGGCGCTGGGCGGGGTGACCGGGGCGCTCGCCTCGCACGCGAACGCCGTGATCCAGGAGCTGCCGCCGCCGGCGCAGAAGCTGGCCCGCTCGCTCCTGCCGCGGCTGGTGACCCCGGAGCGGACGCGCGCGCTGATCCCCCTGGAGGAGCTGCACGGGCTGGCCTCCGAGCGGGCGCAGCTCGACCTCTTGATGGACCTCTTGGTGCGCGAGCGGCTGCTGATGGTCCACACCAGCAGCGACGGCGCCATGGTGGAGCTGGTGCACGAGGCGCTGATCTCGGGGTGGCCGCTCCTGGGCCGCTGGCTCGACGAGCAGCGCGACGACCTGGTCTTCCGGGAGCAGCTGCGGACGGCGGCCAAGCAGTGGGACGCGCGCGGCCGGCCGCAGGGGCTGCTCTGGCGGGGCGAGGCGATGCAAGAGGCGCGACTCTGGAGGGCGCGCCACACCGACGCGCTGCCGGACCGCGAGCAGGCCTTCCTGTCCGCCGTGTTCGCCCTGGCCGACCGCGCCCGGCGCGCGAGGACCGCCGCGGCGCTCGGGACCATCGCGCTGCTCTCCCTGGTCATCGCCGGAGGCGCGGTGGCGCTGGTGGAGGTCCGGCGCGCCGAGCACCTCGCGGTGGAGCAGGCCGGGGTGGCCACCCGGGAGGCGGAGCGCGCCCGCGCCGCGGAGGCCGAGGTGAAGCAGCAGCTCGAGCGCATCCGCGAGGAGCAGGAGGCCAAGGCCCGCGCCCAGGCCGAGGTGAAGCAGGGCAAGGAGGACCTGCGCACGGCCAACGACCAGCTCAAGGTCGCGCTCGAGCGCGCCGAGGCCGAGTCGAAGAACGCCCGGGCCGCGGCCGAGCAGGCGCGTGCCGCGGCCGAGACCGCGCAGAAGCTCGCTGGGTCGCTCAAGGACGCGAACACCGAGCTGGGGAGGCTCCTCGCCAACGAGCGGGCCCGCGCCGAGCGCCTGGAGGCCGAGCGCCGGAAGATCACCACCGAGCTGCGGTGAGGACGCGACCGGGCCTCGGAGACCTCTCATGCCCGCACAGATGATTGCGGTCCTTCTGCTGCCGATCGCCGTCTTCTGCGCCGGGGTCTTCGTGTCTACAAGGCCTGGAAGCGGCGGTGGGAGGCGGCGATGCTCGTGCTGCTCCTCCCGCCCGCCTGCGAGGTCCTCGCGGTCAAGAGCGCCCTCTGCATCCGCCGCGACTGGGAGGGAGTGGAGACCAGCGTCCGCGCCTCCCCTGCCGAGCTCGTTGGCATCTGGCGCAGGGACACCGACGACGAGGAGCTGGAGTTCCGCGCCGACGGCACCTTCCTCGGTTCCACGGGCGACAAGGCCTCCTGGACGACCGATGGATCCTCGGTCTCCGCGGGCCTGCAGGCCTGGACGGTCCTCGCAAAGCACGGTCGCCTGGCGCTCGTCCCCGAGTGGCAGGCCCCTCCCCAGTCCGATCCCGCCTGAGCCCGCCCGCCGACGCCGGGCCGTGAGGGTCCGCCACGGTCACTGGAACAGCGCCTTCCAGCGCGCGTAGTTCTCCACGCAGCCGATGGACGCCCCGTGCGTGTTCCCGGTCACCCCGCAGGTGGCGGCGTCGTCGTGCTGGTTCGCGGGCGCCATCCCCATGCTCTGCCAGACCGCGAGGTGATACGGGCAGAGGGTGTCGCCCTCCGGCTTCCCGTTGACCAGCGTGGTCGGCGCCGCGAAGCCCACGTAGCGCGTTGCGGGGTCGGTCGCCCAAGCTGTCGCCGCGGCAGTCCATGGCGCCGGCGCCCCGTCCACCGCGTCGCACGTCGACGACTGCTGCACCACCTGCCGCAGGGGGAACCGCTTGCCGAGCATGGCCGCGTGGCCGCCGCCCTGGGAGTGCCCGGAGCTGATCACCTTGGGCCAGGCGATGCGCTCGGCGGGGTCGCTGGCGGTGGGATTGGTGAGGAACTGGTCCCAGCCACCACCGGGCTGCCTCGCGGCGAGCAGCCGCAGCGCCGCCTCGAGCCGGAAGACGATGCCCTCGTCGGGCCGGATGCCCTTCAGCACCGCCGGGGTCCCCGCCTGGTAGGTGCCCAGGATGAGGGTGAGCCGCGTCGGCTCGAAGCACGCCGGGGCGTTCGCGCAGACCTGCCCGACCACGAGGGTGCTCTTGTACGAAAGGCCGAGGACGTGAAAGCCCGCCTCCGAAGCGGCGTTGTAGATGTTCCGCGCCGGCTCGGCGATCTGCCCGGCGGGCGTTCCCAGGCTCCCGTTCAGCTGCACCACGAGAGCACCCTTGGCTGCGCCCGATGGCCCGAGCGCGTACTGGGCCCGGGTCGCGCTGTCCCCCTGCGCCGACGCGCCGGCCTGCTCCGGCGTGAAGACGACGCACGGTCCCGGCGCGAGGATGGCCCCGGCGCCCGAGGTCGGACAGGGCGTCAGCGGGGCACCCGCGTCGACCGGACGGGCGGCATCGGGAGGCTGCGCCGCGTCGGGGCCGGCTCCGGCGTCCGGTTCGACCTGCGCAGCGGGCAGGTCCGCATCGGGTCCGCCTTCGGCTGCGTCAGAGACCGCGGCGTCCGGAGCAGCCGCGGCATCCAGTCCGGCGTCGGGTCCGGTGGCCGGAGCGACGTCGGCGCCCTGGGAGACCTCGGAGGAACAGCCCAGGGAGACCACCGACAGCGAGACGAGGAGGAGGGAGCAGGCGCGCATGGTTCGGCTCCAACACGGGACGGGGCGGCGAGTTGCAGGGCGCCTCAGATCATCCCCCTGAGGGCGCGCTGGGTGCACCCGACACCCAGTCGCGGAAGGCCTTGTTCTCGTGGGACGAGCCGAGCACCAGCAGCCAGTCCCCGGCCGTGAGCTGCACCTCGCCCGCCGCAGGGTCCACGCCGCGGCCGTCCCGCATCACCCCCAGCACCTGCACCCCGAAGCGCCGGGCGATGCCCAGCTCGCGCAGGGTCTTGTCCAGGCACGGCGCCCCGGGAGGCACCTGGAGCTGCTCGGTGACGAGCCCCGCGTAGCCCCGTCCCTTCCCCGCGGGGACCTCGGAGGCCAGCCACTCCTCCGCCTTCTCGATCTGCTCGGCGCTGCCCACCAGCAGCAGGCGATCGTTGGGGAACAGCGCCGCATCCGCCCCCGGCGCGGGCAGCGACAGGCCCTGGCGCTCGATGCACGCCAGGGTGCACCCGAACCGCCGCCGCAGGTCGATGCCCGCCACCGTCTGGCCAGCCGCCGGGCTGAGGTCGCGCAGCGTGTGCTCGTGCACCTTCAGCCCGAAGGGCGCCCCCACGATGCCCTGGGCGCGCTCGGCCACGGTGGGAGGGGCGGCCGCCGGACGCGGCGCCGGGGCGAGCGAGCCGCGCACCTCCGCCTGCGCCTGCGCGTACCAGCGGATGAGGAGCGGGCGCAGGAGCAGGACGAGCCCGAGCCCGATGGCCCCCACCGCGGCCAGCACCCAGGGCCGCGTCGCCCAGGCCGGCAGGAACGCAGCCGCCAGCAGCAGCGTCACGGTCATCCCGGTCGCCTGCATGGCCCGCTCGGAGAGCGCCGAGGCCCGTGCCCGCGACGGGCTCCCCTCGGCCAGCGCCTCCCCGAGGATCATCCCCACCGCGCCCAGGTTGCGCCACAGCGCGAGCAGCGGCACCAGCAGCACCACGCCGAAGGCCGCCCAGTACCCCAGGGGGAACCAGGCATGCCAGGGCTGGTCCTGGAAGAGGCCGTCGAGGGTGTCGAAGATCAGCCGCGAGCTGGCGATGGCGCTCACCACCACCGCCGCCTCCAGCGCCAGCTGGATCGCGCGGCTGGTCAGCATCTTCACCACTGGCCGCCTCTCCTGCCGGCGGCGCAGCGCCGCCCAGGCGTTCTCCAGGAAGAGCCGCCACGCCCGCAGCGCCCGCGGCTCGTGGGCGTTGAGCGCCCTCGCCACCCCCGGCCCGCGCCGCATCAGCACCGGGCTGAGCAGCGTGGTGAACAGCGCCGCCCCCACGGTCGCCGGGTAGAACGACTCGGGCATCAGCCCGGAGGACACACCGAGCTGGGCGATGACGAAGCTGAACTCGCCCAGCGGCAAGAGCGAGAGCCCCACCTGCGCCGCGTGGCCCACCGGCTGCCCCACCAGCACCAGCGCTCCGGTCGCCGCGGTGAAGCGCACCGCCATCGCGAAGCCGGTCAGGGCCAGCACCCAGGGCCACGCGGTGAGCACCACGCTCAAGTCGAAGAGCATCCCCATGGAGACGAAGAACAGGGCGGCGAAGAGGTCGCGCAGCGAGGAGAAGGCGCGCTCGAGGCCCGGCTTGTGCTGCGTGCCCCCGAGGAGGCTGCCGAGCAGGAACGCCCCCAGCGCCACCGAGTAGCCCGCGCGCGCGGCGACCCACGAGATGGCGAGCAGCACCCCGGCGACCAGCACCAGCTGCACGTCGGCGCTGGTGGAGCGCCGCAGCACGCGCAGCAACCGGGGGACGAGCAGCATCCCCAGCACCAGCAAGAGCAGGACGAAGGCGCCCATCCGGCCCAGCACCTCGGAGAGCGCGGGCGCGCGGTCGCCGGCTGCCACCGCGAGCGAGCCCAGCACCGCCAGCATCACCACCGCGACGATGTCCTCGAGCACGGTGATGCCCAGCGCCAGCTGCCCCGCGGGCTCGTGGGTCGCGTCCAGCTCGGCCAGGACCTTGGTGATGATCGCCGAGCTGGAGACCACCAGCACGCCGCCGAGGAA
>CAZAIE010000594.1:0-5265 GCA_964485035.1 uncultured Myxococcaceae bacterium
GCCCCGCTCCTGCCCCGCCTGCGCTTCGCGGTGAACCAGGGCTTCGTGGCTGCGACTGCGACGCTCCACGACGGCGACGAGGTCGCGCTCATCCCCCCCGTCGCTGGCGGCTCGGGCCGCTTCCGGGTGGGCCCGGAGGTGCTCTCCCTCTCGGAGGTCGTCGACGCGGTCTCGGGGCCGGGGCGCGGCGGCATCGTGACCTTCATCGGCACCGTGCGCGGCCAGAGCCACGGGAAGAGGGTCCGCCGGCTGGAGTACGAGGCCTACGGGGAGATGGCGGTCGGGCAGCTCGCAGCCATCGCGCTCGAGGCCGAGCAGCAGTGGCCGGGGGCGCTGGTCGCCATCCACCACCGGACCGGGGTCCTCGAGGTAGGCGAAGCGGCGGTGGTCATCGCCGCGGCGGCGCCGCACCGCAAGGAGGCCTTCCGCGCCTGCGAGCACGCCATCGAGCGGCTCAAGCAGGACGTGGCCATCTGGAAGAAGGAGGTCTACGAGGACGGCGAGGAGTGGGTCGGGCTGGGGCCGTGAACTACGAACGCTCGAAAGCTTCTCGGGGCGGGAGGATTTGTAGTGCACCGCAGCAACCGGCCGGCGGGTCGTGAGGCCTGCTCTCGACCCTCAACTGTCGACTGTCGACCGCGGCTCCGCCGCTGGATGGTCGGCACGAGCACTTCGGTTGCGGCGGAGCCGCGCTGAGCGGCTCGAGGGCTCAGCGCGCGAACCGGTCGTCCGCCTCGGTGCGCTGCTTGTCCACCGCGTCGAACCACCCCGCGCGCGACTCTGGGAAGGCGTCGAAGGTGGGGACGTAGGGCTTCACGTCGAGCACCGGCGTCTGGTCCAGCACGTCCAGCCCGGCGACGCGCAAGCAGCTGCCCGAGACCCCCAGCAGCCGCAGCACCGAGAGCCCGATGGGGTTCGGCCGGGGGGGCGAGCGCGTGGCGAAGAGCCCGCGCGTCTGCCCACCGCGCTCGAGGTAGGGAACCACCCGGGACCGGAACGGGGGCGCCCGGTCCAGGTGGTAGAGCAGGAGGACGCGCTCGAAGCCCGCGAGGTCCTCGAGCGCGTCCGCGTACTCCGGCCACAGCTCCACCACCCCCTCCGCCTCCGAGTAGACGGCCTGCACCGGAGTCCCCGCCTGGGCGAGGAACGGGGAGCGCACGACGCCGATGGGACGGTACTGGAGGAGGGGCGGTTCCATGGCGCTACTTGGCCATACGGCGGGCCCACTCTTCCAGCATCACGTTCTGCTTGAAGAGGTCGTGCATGGGGGCCTCTCCGTCGGTGTGGTACGGCGACTTGAAGAACACCGAGAGCTGCCGCTGGATGCCCTTGTCGCCCCGGCGCTTGGCCAGGTCGAGCAGGCGCGCGAGGTCCACGCAGAGCGGGGCGGCGAGGATGGAGTCCTTGCAGAGGAAGTTCAGCTTCAGCTGCATGCGCTCGCCGCAGAAGCCCTGGATGTCGATGTTGTCCCAGGCCTCCTTGTCGTCGCCGCGCGGCTCGTAATAGTGGATGTGCACCTGGTGGTGCGGCACGGTGTAGCCGAGCACGCTGTCCAGGACGCTCTTCTTGCTGGTGACCTTGGTCTTGTTCGCGGCCGGGTCGTTCAGCACCAGGCCGTCGTGGTTGCCCAGGATGTTGGTGGAGAACCAGCCCGCCACCTTGAGCTGGCGGATGACGAACATCGGGGCGACCGCGCTCTTGATGAGCGTCTGGCCGGTCTTGCCGTCCTCGCCGGCGATGGGCACGCCCTTCTGCTCCGCCAGCGCCTCGAGCGCGGGGATCTTGCTCAGGCTGGGGGTGAAGTTGGCGTGCGGGACGCCCGACTGGATGGCCGCGTAGAGGTACTTCATCGCCGGGCTGATGCGCGCGTCGCTCGCGTCCAGCCCCTTCTCGAAGGCCTCGATGGTGCGGTGCACGTCCGCCACCTCGGTGAACTTCTCGGTGGAGGTGAGGTTGACCATCACCACGCGGTCGAGGTCGTGCTTGCGGCGAAAGGCCTCGATGTCCTTCTGGATGAGCGCGATCTCCTCGCGGAAGTCCTTCGCCGCGACCACGTTCTTGCCGGTCAGCGCAGTGAGGAAGTTCGCGGAGGCGACGGCCGGCCACGGCTCGAGCGGCACGAGCTCGTCCTTCACCTGGTCGACCACGTGCAGCGGCAGCACGCCGTGGTGCTTCGCCGCCTCGTACATGTTCCAGGGCAAGAGGTCCCACCCGCCGAAGACCATCCCGTCGACCGGCGAGAGGTCGAGGTCCTTCAGCGCCTCCGATTCGGTGATCATCCCCAGCCGCGGCACCAGGCCCCGGCGCATCAGCGCCACGCCCGCGACGAGGGTACTGGCGATGGCCCCACTGGCCCCGACGATGCAGACGCCCAAACGCTTGCTCATGACCGCTCCTGGACAGCCCCCGAGGTGGAGCGGCTGCCAAGGCAAGGCCGGTGCCACGCGGGGGCCTCGGGCCGGGCTGCAACGGCTGAGACGCCGTGGAACGTTGCGTTTCGCCTGCGAGGACATCACGTTTCACGGCGTTTCAGTCCGTGCCAGGGCCGGGGCCGGCCGCGAGGCCCGGTTCTGGCAAGGCGACCCGCGCGCCACGCCGGCGCCCACTTCTCGGAGCCCCACACCATGGAAGACTCGAAGCGCGCGGACTACGTCGAGCAGTTTTACCTGGACTGCGGGTTCGCGACCCGCGCCCTGCACGCCGGCGAGCACGTGGGCCAGCCCGAGACCCGCTCGCACTCGAACCCCATCTTCCAGACCTCCACCTTCGTCTTCAAGAACGCGCAGGAGGGCGCGGACATGTTCTCCGGCGCGCAGGCCGGCTACGTCTACACCCGCCTCGGCAACCCCACGGTGCGCCTGCTGGAGTCGCGCCTGAACGCGCTGGAGGGCGCGCAGTACAAGCTCGCCCACCCTGAGGCCCGCATCGCCTCGCTCGCCTTCTCCTCGGGCATGGCCGCCGTCTCCGCCACCTTCCTGGCCGCCTGCTCCGCGGGCGACACGGTGCTCCTGGGCGACGTGGTCTACGGCGCCACCGAGCACCTCTGCTCCAACGTGCTCAAGCGCATGGGCGTGACCACCGTGGAGGTGGACATGTCCGACCTCGACCGCGTCGAGGCGGCGATGCGGGCGCACCCGAAGGCGAAGCTGGTCTTCCTGGAGACGCCCACCAACCCCACCCTGAAGCTCGCCGACCTGCGCGCCATCTCCACGCTGGCGCGCCGCCTGGTCCCCGACGCGCGGGTGGTGGTGGACAACACCTTCGCCACGCCGTTCCTGCAGCGGCCGCTCGAGCTGGGCGCGGACGCGGTGCTGCACAGCACCACCAAGTACATCTGCGGCCACGGCGTGGTCGTGGGCGGCATCGTCACCACCTGCCACGAGGGCTTCCGCGACGCCCTCTACATGGTGATCAAGGACGTGGGCGCCTCGCCCAGCCCCTTCGACGCCTGGCTGGTGACCATGGGCCTGAAGACACTGCCCCTGCGCATGCGGGCGCACTGCGCCAACGCCATGGCCATCGCCCGCTTCCTGGAGGCGCACCCCAAGGTCGCGCGGGTCTACTACCCGGGCCTCGAGAGCTTCCCCCAGCACGCCCTGGCGAAGGCGCAGATGGCCGACTTCGGCGGCATCGTCTCCTTCGAGCTCAAGGGCGGGCTCGAGGCGGGCCGACGGCTCATGGACGCCATCCACATGTGGACCCTGGCGGTCTCGCTGGGCGCGGTGGACTCGCTCATCCAGCACCCCGCGTCGATGACCCACGCCTGCGTCCCGCGGGAGAAGCGCGAGAAGGCCGGCCTGGGCGACGGGCTGGTGCGACTGTCGGTGGGCGTCGAGGACCTCGAGGACCTGCGCCGCACCCTGGACGAGGCGCTGGCGAAGGCGTGAGACAGCTGCCCCTCATCCTCGCGTCCACGGCCGCGGCGGGCGTGCTCAGCTCGCTGCTGGCCGGGCTCTTCCTGCTCGCACCCGAAAGGCTGCGCACGCGCGCCATCGGGCCGATGGTGAGCTTCGCCATCGGCTCGCTGCTGGGCGCGGCCCTCTTGGGCCTGCTCCCCGCGGCGTTCGCCGCCGCCCCCGCCGGCCACCACGCCGGGGTGGGGGCGGCCGCGGTGGCCGGCATCCTGGTGTTCTTCCTCATCGAGAAGTGGGTCCTGTGGCGGCACTGCCACCACGAGGAGTGCGAGCACCACCCCGTCCAGCGCTCCTCGGCGGGCACGCTGGTGCTGGTGGGGGACTCGCTCCACAACTTCGTGGATGGTCTGCTCCTCTCGGCTGCCTTCCTCACCGACCTGCACGTCGGGCTCGCCTCGACCCTCGCGGTGGCGGCCCACGAGATCCCCCAGGAGCTGGGCGACCTCGCCATCCTCGTGCACTCCGGCTTCGGCCGCGCCCGCGCCCTGGCAGCGAACGCGCTCTCGGGCGCGGCCATGGTGGCCGGCGGGGTGGTGGGCTGGGCGGCGCTGTCCGTGCTCACCCCGGCGGTGCCGTACCTGCTGGGCTTCGCCGCGGCGAGCTTCCTGTACATCGCCGCCGCCGACCTCATCCCCGAGCAGCACCGACGCCTGGGGCTGCGCGCGACCGCCGAGCAGCTCACGCTGATCGCCGCGGGTGCGGCCACCGTGTGGCTGGTCCAGGCCTCGCTCGCCCACCACCACTGACCCACTGCCCCCGCAGTGCCCCCGATGGCTACGCCCGCGGCCGATCCAGGTCGGCGAGCACCGCCCGCGCGACGCGCTCGCCGGAGCGGAGCATGCCGCCGAAGATCGGTCCCATGCGCGGTCCGCCGAAGACGGCGCAGACGCTCATCCCTGCCAGGAAGAGGCCGGGGAAGCAGGCGCCGGTCCGCTCCACCACGAACACCTCCGCCGGCACCGCGTCCATCGCCCCCTCGCCGCGCGGCGCGTCGAGCAGCCCCCGCTTGCAGAGCAGCTTCGCGGCCACCGCCTCGTGTCCGGTGGTGTCCACCACCGCGCCCGCCTCGAAGGTGAGCGGGTCGATGGGGAGGCTCTCGCCCAGGAAGGTGCGGTTGACCACCGCGCCCGCGACCCGGCCCTGCTTCACCACCAGGTCCTCGAGGTAGGTGAGGTTGAAGACCGCCGCGCCCGCCTGGACCGCCGCCAGCGCCAGCGCCGAGGCCAGCTCCACCGCCTCGACCAGCAGCAGGTCGGAGCCCACGCGCCGGTGCCGCACCCGCAGCTCGTCCAGGAGCGCGTCGGTGTCCTTCTCCACCACCACCTCGGGCATGCCCATGCCGCCGCCCCAC